>NZ_JBSGFQ010000021.1:0-136373 GCF_053603495.1 Nonomuraea sp. NPDC004186
GGGGGTCGCGGCGGGGGGGGGGGGGTGGGGGGTCCGGCCCACGCACCCGGTGGGGGGGGGGGTCCCGGGCCCGCCCGCCCACCCGGCCCCGGCGGGGGGGGGTGTGGGCGCCGGCGGCGGGCTCACCAACGAGAAGGCCTACACGCTCGGCAAGTTCGCCAGGGTCGCGCTGGGCACCAGCCAGATCGACTACAACGGCCGCTTCTGCATGTCGTCGGCCGCCGCCGCCTCGATCAAGGCGTTCGGCATGGACCGCGGCATGCCGTTCCCCATCACCGACCTGGCCGAGGCCGACGTCGTGCTGCTGGCCGGCGCGAACGTCGCCGAGACCATGCCCCCGTTCGTGCGCCACCTGTCGGGCCCCCGGGTGATCGTCATCGACCCGCGGCGCTCCCAGACGGCCAGGCAGGCCTGGCTGCACCTGCAGCCCACGCCCGGCACCGACCTGGCCCTGGCGCTCGGGATGCTGCACCTGGCCATCGCCGACGAGCTCGTGGACGAGGCGTACGTGGCGGCCAGGACCACCGGGTTCGAGGAGGTCCGCACCTCGCTGGCCGCCTGGTGGCCGGAGCGGGTCGAGCGGATCACCGGGGTGCCGGTCTACCGGATGCGGCAGGCGGTCCGGGCGCTGGCCGCGGCAGGCAACGCGTACATCCTGACCGGGCGCGGCGCCGAGCAGCACGCCAAGGGCACCGACACGGTCAGCGCGTTCATCAACCTGGCGCTGGCGCTGGGCCTGCCCGGCCGGCACGGCTCCGGGTACGGGTGCGTGACCGGGCAGGGCAACGGCCAGGGCGGCAGGGAGCACGGGCAGAAGGCCGACCAGCTCCCCGGCTACCGCAAGATCGACGACCCGGCGGCCCGCGAGCACGTCGCGGGCGTGTGGGGCGTCCCGGCGGACAGCCTCCCGGGGCCGGGGCGGTCGGCGTACGAGCTGCTCGACGCTCTCGGCACCCCCGGCGGGCCGCGGGCGCTGCTGCTGTTCGGCTCCAACCCCGTGATCTCCGCGCCCGCCTCCGAACACGTGGCCGAGCGCATCGCCTCCCTCGACCTGCTGGTGACCTGCGACTTCGTCATGTCCGAGACCGCGGCGCTGGCCGACGTGGTCTTCCCGGTCACGCAGTGGGCCGAGGAGACCGGCACCATGACCAACCTCGAAGGCCGCGTCCTGCTCCGCAACCGGGCCGTGGCCCCGCCCGAGGGCGTCAGGAGCGACCTCGACGTGCTCGCCGGGCTCGCCGAGCGGCTCGGGCACCGCCTGGAGACCGAGCCGGTCAAGATCTTCGACGAGCTGCGCCGGGCGAGCAAGGGCGGGGCGGCCGACTACTCGGGCATCACCTACGAGCGCATCACCGAAGAGAAGGGCGTCTTCTGGCCCTGCCCCGAGCCGGAGCACCCCGGCACGCCGCGCCCGTTCCTCGACTCCTTCGCGCACCCGGACGGCCGCGCCAGGTTCGTGCCCGTCCAGCACCGGCCGGCGGCCGAGGAGACCGACGCGGACTACCCGATCTACCTGAGCACCGGACGGGTGCTCGCCCACTACCAGAGCGGCGCCCAGACCCGCAGGATCGCGCCGCTCGTCCAGGCGGCTCCCGAGCCGTTCGTCGAGCTGCACCCGGACCTCGCCGAGCAGCTCGACATCTCGCCCGGGGACGTCGTACGGGTCAGCAGCAGGAGAGGCGAGGGGAAGGCCGTGGCCAGGATCAGCGACGCCATCAGGCGCGACACCGTTTTCATGCCCTTCCACTGGGAGGGCGCCAACCGGCTCACCAACCCGGCGCTGGACCCGACCTCGAGGATGCCGGAGTTCAAGGTCTGCGCGGTCAGGGTGGAGAGGGACTCATGAGGCTCGTCGTCGTCGGCAACGGGATGGCCGGGTCGCGGCTGGTCAGCGAGGTACGGACCAGGGACCCGCACATCAGGATCACGATCTTCGGCGCGGAGTCGCGCCAGCCGTACAACAGGGTGCTGCTGTCCAACGTGCTGGCCGGCAGCTCGCGTCCCGAGCAGGTGAGGCTGCTCGAATCCTCCTGGTACGACGCCCACAACGTCGAGGCCGCCTTCGGCGACGCGGTCGCCCACATCGACAGGGAGACCAGGCACGTGGTGACCGAGGGCGGGCGGCGCGAGCCGTACGACCTGCTGGTCCTGGCCACGGGCAGTGAGGCGATCGTGCCGCCGATCCCGGGCGTGGAGCGGGCCATCCCGTTCCGCACGCTCGACGACTGCGAGCGCATCATGGAGGCCGCCGACCAGGCCCGCAGGGCCGTGGTCGTCGGCGGCGGCCTGCTCGGCATCGAGGCCGCCCGCGGGCTGGCCGGGCGCGGCCTGCCCGTGACGCTGCTGCACCTGGCCGGACATCTCATGGAGCGCCAGCTCGACGTCGAGGCGGGCGAGGTGCTCGGCGAGACGCTCGCCGGGCTCGGCGTCGAGATCCGCACCGGCGTCAGCGCCGAGTCGGTGCGGGAGGACGGCGTCCGGCTGGCGGGCGGCGAGCTGATCGAGGCCGACCTCGTCGTGCTGGCCTGCGGCGTCCGCCCCGTCACCGGGCCGGCCGCCGCGGCGGGGCTGGAGGTGCGGCGCGGCGTCGTCGTGGACGACGAGCTGCGCACCGACGACCCGTCGATCTTCGCCATCGGCGAGTGCGCCGAGCACGAGGGCACCGTGTACGGCCTGGTCGCCCCCGCCTGGGAGCAGGCCTCCGTGGCCGCCGACGTGATCACCGGCGGCAAGGCCCTCTACCGGGGCTCCCGGCTGGTCACCAGGCTCAAGGCCAGGAGCGTCGAGCTGGCCGCCATGGGCGAGACCCAGCTCACCGAGGAGCACGCCGAGGTGGTGCGCTTCAGCCACCGGGCCCGCGGCACCTACCGCAAGCTCGTCATCCGCGACGGGCGGCTGGTGGGCGCGATCCTGCTGGGCGAGAGCGACGCCGTGGGCACGCTCACCCAGCTCTTCGACCGAGGCGCGCCGGTGCCGGGGGACCGCGCCGGGCTGCTGTTCCCCGGGCTGTCGTCGGCGCCGGTGGCCGACAGCCCGACGCTGATGCCGGACGCGGCCAAGGTCTGTCAGTGCAACAACGTGACCAAGGGTCAGATCAGGGCGTGCTGGGAGGCCGGGGCCCGCGACGTGGCCGGAGTGGCGGCCGCGACCAGGGCGACGACCGGATGCGGAACCTGCCGCGACGCCGTGGAGGGCATCGTCGGCTGGCTGTGCGAGCAGGAAGGGATTTCAGTATGAGCAGGATCGTCGTCGTTGGGTACGGGCCGACGGCCCACCGGCTCGTCGAAACCCTGGTGGACAAGGGCTTCGAGGGCCGGATCACCGTGATCGGGGAGGAGCCGCGCCCGGCGTACGACCGGGTGGCACTGACCTCCTACCTCTCCGGCGTCACCGTGGAGGACCTCACCTACGAGGTGCCCGCGGGGGTCGTGACGAGGCTGAGCAGCCGGGTCACCGGGATCGACCGGGAGGCCCGCGAGGTCACCCTGGCCGACGGCGCCACCGAGCCCTATGACGTGCTCGTGCTGGCCACCGGGTCGGCGCCGTTCGTGCCGCCGGTGCCGGGCGCCGAGCACGCCTTCGTCTACCGCACCATCGACGACCTGGACGCGATCCGGGTGGCCGCCAAGGACGCGGTCGAGGGCGTCGTGGTCGGCGGCGGGCTGCTCGGCCTGGAGGCCGCCGACGCGCTGCGCGCGCTCGGGCTGAAGGCGCACATCGTCGAGATGAGCCCCTGGCTGATGCCGCGGCAGGTGGACGAGGGCGGCGGCGCGGTGCTGAAGTCCCACATCGAGGGCCTCGGGCTCGGCGTGCACGCCGGTGCGGGCGTCCAGGAGATCGTCACCGCGGACGGCCAGGTCACCGGGCTGCGCAAGCCGGACGGCACGGTGCTGGACGCGCAGGTCGTGGTCTTCTCGGCGGGCATCAGGCCGCGTGACGAGCTGGCCAGGTCGTCCGGGCTGGAGGTCGGCGAGCGGGGCGGCATCGTGGTCGACTCCTCGATGCTCACCTCCGACGCCTCGATCTACGCGGTCGGCGAGTGCGCGCTGGTCGGCGGCATGGTCTACGGCCTCGTCGGGCCGTGCAACACGATGGCCGAGGTGGCGGCCGACCGGATCATGGGCGGGTCCTCGGCCTTCGAGGGCGCCGACATGTCCACCAAGCTCAAGCTGCTGGGTGTCGAGGTGGCGCAGTTCGGGGCCATGTCGGGGGCGCTCGACGTCACCTACATGGACCCGGTGGGCGGTGTCTACAAGAAGCTGTTCATCAGCGACGACGCCAAGACGCTGCTCGGCGGCATCTGCGTGGGCGACGCCTCCCCGTACACGTCCCTGCGGCCCTTCGTCGGCAAGGCGCTGCCCGCCTCGCCGTCCGACCTGCTCTTCAGCGGGGCCGGGGCCAGCCTCGACCTGCCCGACGAGGCGCAGGTGTGCTCCTGCAACAACGTGTGCGCGGGCGACGTCCGCACGGCCATCGCCGACAAGGGCGTCACCGACGTGCCCGGCATCAAGGCCTGCACCCGCGCCGGCACGACCTGCGGCAGCTGCGTGCCGATGCTCAAGCAACTGCTGGAGAAGTCGGGCGTCGAGGTCAGCAAGGCGCTGTGCGAGCACTTCACGTACTCGCGGGCCGAGCTGTTCGACATCGTACGGGTCCGCAAGATCACCACGTTCTCCCAGCTCATCACCGAACACGGGCACGGCAGGGGCTGCGACATCTGCAAGCCGGCCGTGGCCTCGATCCTGGCCTCGCTCTACAACGGCCACGTGCTCGACGGCGAGCGGGTCACGCTGCAGGACACCAACGACCACTTCCTCGCCAACATGCAGAAGAACGGCACATACTCGGTCGTCCCGCGCATCCCCGGCGGCGAGATCACCCCCGACAAGCTCATCGTGATCGGCGAGGTGGCCCGTGACTTCGGCCTCTACACGAAGATCACCGGCGGTCAGCGCATCGACCTGTTCGGAGCCCGGGTCGAGCAGCTGCCGGAGATCTGGCGGCGGCTGGTGGACGCCGGGTTCGAGTCCGGCCACGCGTACGGCAAGGCGCTGCGCACGGTGAAGTCGTGCGTCGGCTCGACCTGGTGCCGCTACGGCGTGCAGGACTCGGTGGGCATGGCCATCGCGCTGGAGCTGCGCTACCGCGGCCTGCGCTCTCCGCACAAGCTCAAGTCGGCCGTCTCCGGCTGTGCCCGCGAGTGCGCCGAGGCCAGGTCCAAGGACTTCGGGATCATCGCCACCGAGCAGGGCTGGAACCTGTACGTCGGCGGCAACGGCGGCTTCAAGCCCCGCCACGCCGACCTGCTGGCCACGGACCTGAGCTCGGAGGAGCTCATCAGGACGATCGACCGGTTCCTCATGTTCTACATCCGCACGGCCGACCGGCTGCAGCGCACCTCCACCTGGCTGGAGTCGCTGGACGGCGGGCTCGACTATCTCCGCGAGGTGATCATGGAAGATTCGCTCGGCATCTGCGCCGACCTGGACGCGCAGATGGAGAACCACATCGCCACGTACGCCGACGAGTGGGCGGCCACGCTGGACGACCCCGAGAAGCTGAACAGGTTCGTCACCTTCGTCAACGCCCCCGGCGTGCCGGACCCGTCGATCGTCTTCGCCAGCGAGCGCGGCCAGATCAAGCCGGTGATGGCCCGATGAGCTGGACGCGGATCTGCGACTACGAGGCCATGGTGCCGGAACGCGGCGTCTGCGCCCTGGTGGGCGGCGAGCAGGTGGCCATCTTCCGCACCCACGACGGCACGCTGCACGCGCTGGGCAACCTCGACCCGTTCAGCGGCGCGTACGTGCTCTCGCGCGGCATCGTCGGCACCAGGAAGGGCGAGCCGACCGTGGCCTCGCCGCTGCACAAGCAGGTGTTCTCGCTGGTGTCGGGGCGCTGCCTGGACGAGGACGCGGTGTCCGTGCCGATCTACCGGGTACGGGTGGCGGACGGCGGCGTGGAGGTCGGCGCCTGATCGCCCGCCAGGACCAGGCCCAGGTCGTAGGCTCGCACGACGGCCTGGGTGCGGTCTCTCGCGCCCAGCTTGTCCAGGACGTTGCCGACGTGCGTCTTGACCGTCTCCCTGGTGACGTACAGGGCGGCGGCGATCTCGGTGTTGCTCAGCCCGCGGGCCAGGTGACGCAGGACGTCCAGCTCCCTGGGCGTGAGGTCGTGGGCGGCGGGGCGCGAGCGCGGGGCGGCGATGCGGCGCAACGCGTCGGGGAAGAGCACGCCGTCCCGCAGCCGGATCGCGGTGACCAGGTCGGCGGCGGGGGAGCGCTTGAGCACGTAGCCGGCCGCGCCCGCGCGTAGCGCGCTCCAGACGAGCTGGTCGTTCTCGAACGTCGTGACCACGACGACCCGGGTGCGCGGCGAGAGGCGGGCCAGCTCCCGGGTGGCGTGCAAGCCGTCCATGCTGCCGGCGGGGCCGGGCATGCGGATGTCCATGAGCACGACGTCGGCCGCGCGGCCCAGCTCGACGGCGGCGTGGCCGTCGGCCGCCTCCCCGATCACCTCGATGTCGTCGTACGGGGAGAGCATGGTCGCCCAGCCGGAGCGGATGAGCGGCTCGTCGTCGGCGAGCACCACCCGGATCCCCCTGCTCACGCGGGCAGTGTCGCCGTCACCCGCCATGTGCCGTCCACCTCCTCCCGCTCGAACACCCCTCCGGCCAGGCGCGCCCGCATCCGCATCCCCACCAGACCGCGCCCCTCCCCGGGCGGCGCGCTCCCGGCCACCTCGTTCTCCACGACCAGCACGACCTCCTTCCCACCCCTTCCAGCTCCGCCCGGACCTCCGCCACCGACTGCGGCCACGCCCCCCTTCACCCCCGAAGGACCCCGGCCCCTGACCGCGGTCACCTCGGGGTCGGCGTGCTGCCGGACGGCCAGGTCCACCCGGACCCGCCCCCGCCCGTGCCTGAGCGCGTTCGTGACCGCCTCCCTGGCGATCGCGTACGCCGCCCGCGACGCCGCCTCCGGCACCCGGTTCACCGGGTCGGCACGGCACTCCACGTCCAGCCCCTGAACGAGCGCGCCGAGGGCGGCGAGCGTGGGGGCCTGCGCCGTACTGCCCTCGTCGAGCACCCGAAGGAGCACGTC
Source organism: Nonomuraea sp. NPDC004186 (assembly GCF_053603495.1). Lineage (NCBI taxonomy): Bacteria > Bacillati > Actinomycetota > Actinomycetes > Streptosporangiales > Streptosporangiaceae > Nonomuraea > Nonomuraea sp. NPDC004186. The sequence continues at coordinate 7,104 of NZ_JBSGFQ010000021.1, forward strand.
CAGCTCCTGCTGAGCGCCACGTGCGGTGCCCACCAGGTGGTCCAGCGACCGTTCGGCCACCGGCACCGTCTCCGGCCGCCCCAGGGCCGCCTGGGCCGCCATGGCCTGCACCAGGACGACGCTGAGCGCGTGTCCCACCGAGTCGTGCAGCTCCAGCGCCAGGCTCTGGCGGCGGCCGAGCTCCTCGATCACCAGCGACGGGTCGGAGCGCAGCAGCCTGCGCGCCACCCGCTGCTGCCCGGCCCCCGCCAGCACCATCACCGCCAGCACGGCCACGGCCATGACGGACACCTGCGCCAGATCATCCTGAGCGGCCTGCCGGCGGGTGAACGCGGGCGCCAGCGCCAGCACCCCGGCACTCAGCGTCGCCCCCACGAACAGGTGCAGCGCCGTCAGCACCCGCAGATAGACCGGGTCCGCGCGATCCGGCACGGCCACCCCGAGCAGCTCTGACAGCGCGATGACCTCAAGTCGCGGCACCAGGGGCAGGCACGCCACGAGCGCCGACGCGGGCAGGCACGCCGCCCACAGCAGCAACACCCGCGCCAGGGACACCTCCGTCACGAGCGCCACCGCCAGGACCGCCGCCACCGGCGTCAGCAACGCCGCGCCCAGTAGCTGGTAGAGCACCGCCTTCCAGGGCTTCCAAGGTTTCCAGGGAACCGCCACGGCTCCAGAAGCTAGCCGACCGGCCCGGGGACCGCCTCCCTCGTACGGGGGAAGTGGCTCGTCTTCCGCCTGCTCAGAGCGGGGTCATGCCGTTCTGGCATATCGGCTGCGCCGATGCCAGGCCGAGGGCTATGCTCCAGTCTCCACCGGGGGGTAGACGTGCGGGCTTCGATGGGTCAGTGGCAACACGCAACGCCGTCCTGAATCGATGCTGTCGCAACGTTCGGCGTCCTCGCGCTGGGGGAGGGGTTCGGGGTTCGCCTGGATTCGCGGCACTGGACGGACGCTATCGGCGGCGCCCTGTGCGCTGGTCTCGGGGCGGCAACGATCGCAACTCTGACCGGTCTCAGCCAGATCCAGTGAACCGTTACCGTGAGTAACACCCCAACGAGCTAAAGGCGTCGTGCGGAGTGGCCAAACGCCGCATTCGCGCATGGCGGGCGCGGGCATCAAAGCGGCCATGAGCAAGGTTTTTCAGCGCCGGGCACTTCTACCGGCGGCGATCGTCCCCGTCCTCCTGGTCGCCGGTTGCGACGTGGGCGGTGACCGTACGCAAGCGATGAAAGCGGCCGTGACCCCGACCGGTCCCTACACCAGGAGCCCGTCCCCGACCGCGACGGCGACGGCGGCCGGGCAGCCGCGCGGTGCCGTCGAGTCCTATTTCAACGCGCTCAAGGCGGGGAACGTGGACCAGATCGTCAGCCTGTTCGCGGGCAACGCGGTGGTCGAGATAGACGGCGAGGCCACGGCCGAGGGCACCAAGGCGATCCGCAGCCTCTACCAGCAGCAGTTGCAGGGCGCGACCGACGTGGTGTCGGCCATGCACACCATCGTGGACGTGCGTACGGTCGGCGCCGAGAACGCCGTCGTCCGCTCGGGGAGCAAGCAGGGGGACGCGCGCTTCCGCGAGCTGTTCCTGCTCGGCAAGGAGGGCGGGAAGTGGAAGATCTCGGAGTTCATGAACAACCAGTCGTCCTGACCGCCGGCGGCCCGAGAATGGGCCACACGTCCTTTGCGTGACGCCCGCCGGGAATAGCGGGAATTCCGGGACGGATTTACCGGGCCGGTTATGGGCGGTCAGCCACGGGGCGGGCTACGACTGCGCGGTGCCGCGCGGGATGCGCGGGGTGATGCGGCCCTGGTCGATCATCGCCAGGTAGACGGCGAAGGCGCCCCGCGCCCACGTTTCCGCCTGTCGCGCGGTCAACCTGATCTCCTCGCCCTCGTGCGAGACGATCATGTATCCGCCCCAGGGCGCGCTCCGTCGCCACGCCACCAATACGTTCTCGAAAACGAGGACGTCGAGCATTGCGGTCACATATGCGCGTCCGGTGGCGGACACGGCGCAAGCCTCCTCGCTCCCCGCCGAATTCTCGCCTTTCCTCCATTGTGCGCGCCGTAACGGGAAATGTCGCAGGCCCGTCAGAACCTGGGGCGCGCCTCCGGTGTATCTGTACCGGAGGTGGTCCCATGAAGAGGATTCTGGCCGTGCTGGCCGCCACGGTGGCCAGCACGGTGGCGCTGGCCCTGGGCGGCCTGCCCGCCGCCGCTGCCGGCGGGTGGGCGGTGACCTATCTGGATCCGGCGCCGTCCCGGTTCGAGGGCGGGACGTCGTACGCGCTGGGGTTCTGGGTGCTCCAGCACGGCTCCCATCCGTTCGAGGGGGATCTCGGAGCGGTCGGGCTGCGGTTCACCGGGGCGGACGGGAAGAGCCTGCTCTTCGGCGGCACGGCGCTGCCGGAGGCCGGGCATTACGCCACGTCGGTGGTGGTGCCTGAGGGGGTGTGGAAGGTGGAGGGCGTCCAGGGGCTGTTCCAGCCGTACGTGGTGGGGACGCTGACCGTTCCCGGTGGGCTGAAGGTCGATCCGGTGCCCGCCGAGATGGTGGCGCCGATGTCGGCGGGGAAGTCGTTCTGGGGGGCCGTGCGGCCGCCCGGGTTCCCGGACGGGAGTCCGGCGGTGATTACCCGGTCGCCGAAGGGGCAGGCGAGCGCCGGTGCTACCGACGTGGGGCGGGAAGGCTCCGGTGACACGGGTGGCCGGCGGGGAAGCTCCGGTGGCGCCGGTGCGGGGCCGGAAAGCTCCGGTGGTGCGGGGCAGGGATCCGGCGGGGTGCCTGTCTACGCGCTGGTGATCGCCGCCGTCGGTGGTGCGCTGGTCGCGGTGGTGGCCCTGTGGCTGCTGCCGCAGTCCCGCCTGCCGGGCCCGCCGCCTCGGCCGCCCTCGCCGGACGGGGTGTCGCCGAGGTGGCCGGCCCGCGTGGCGCGGCTGATGCGCCGGTCGCGCCGGTCGGAAGCCGAGCCGGACCCGCCCACGGGTACGCCGGACCCATCGGACCCGCCCGGGCCGACGGGCTCGCCAGGGGAGACGATCGTCATCTCGGGTAAGTGATCGGCGGTCCTGGCGGGGAGAGCCCCGGGGTGTGCCTGCGGCGCCGCTTTCCCGAGCGGCACCGCGTCGCAGGCCCACCCCGGTTCAGAGGTCGCGTTCCTGCTGGTCGAGGATGGCGACGGAGACGGCGACCGCGCGGGCCGCGTCGCCGTCCTCGATCGCGCCCAGCAGGTCGTCGTGGGAGCTGTCCGGCGTCAGGGCCGCCTGCTCCTGGTCCCTGACGCTGTCGCGCAGGGCGTCGCTCATGCTGCGGTAGAGGTCGCCGAGCAGGGCGTTGTGCGCGGCGTCCGCGACCAGCAGGTGGAAGTCCACGTCCGCGTCCGCGAAGCCGTCGAGGTCGCCGGCGCGGGCGGCCGCGTCCCGGCGGGCCAGCGTCCGGCGCATCGCGGTCAGGTCCTCCTCGGTGCGCCTGCCCGCCGCGAGCCGGGCGGCCACGAGGTCGAGGCCGCGGCGCACGTCGATGATGTCCATGGCGGCCGCCGTGTCGAGCCGCCGGCGCAGGGCGACCTTGGACTCGTCGGTGGCGGTCACGTACGTGCCGTCGCCCTGGCGGGTGTGCAGGAGCCCGGCGTGGGCCAGGACCCGCACCGCCTCGCGCACGGACAGCCTGCTCATGCCGAGGCTCTGCGCGAGCTGGCTCTCGGACGGGATCTTGGTGCCGACCGGCCACACACCACGCGCGATCTCTCGGCGGAGCTCGTCGATCGCGGCGTCCACGAGCGAGGTCCGAGCGACGTTTCGCATGCACCCTCTCCTCATCGGCTGGAGAACACCCACCCTAAGAGCTATCGCCGAAGGCGGGGTAGTCCGGCCGGTGATCGGGGGCGCGCCGCCGGTCAGCGCCGGGGCAGGGCGGAGAGGAAGGCGGACTGGACGGCCTCGAAGCGGCGGCCGACGTCCCCGAGGTCGAACGGCAGGCGCTCGCCGCCCTGGGCCTCGGCGAGGCGCTCCTCCAGCTGGCCCCGGGCCGACAGCTGGGCCGCGCGCAGCGCCGTCACGATCGCCTCGGCCAGCTCGTCGCTGCCCATCGTGCGCAGCACCCGCGCGTCCAGGCGGATGTCCCGGACGAGGCCGTCGGCCTCCACGGTGGCCTGGATCCGGCCCCCGGCCGCGGTGCCCTCCCCGGTGACCTCGCCGAGCCCGTCCATGGCCGTGGCGAGCTTCGACATGGCCTCGTCCGCGCGCCGCCCGATCCTGTCCAGCTCCTCGGGCGTGACGGCGGCCGGGTCGAAGTCGAACATGCCGTGACCTTCCTGTTCGTCGGCGCGACCAATGGAGTTGATCAAGATTTCCTGAACCCGTTGACAGCGGCTGGTTGCGCCCCGTCGAACATCCGGTGAACCGAGATGATCAACGCCTCCATGGCGACAAAGATGACCTTCGACGCAGAACACCTGAAGGAGCGACATGTCCACCCCGCAGGAGACAAGGGTCATCACGTCCAGTGTCATCGCCGCCATGAGCGAGCGCTACGACGACGTCTGGGCCGGCCTCATGAAGACCGGAGATCGCGTCTACGACACCGACCTCGGCGACGGCACGCTGGGGACGATCTTGGCGAGAATCCTCGGCCCGGCCTACGAGACGGCGCAGCGAGGCTGCACGGAGGCCCTGCGGGGCGGCGCCATCGCCTCCCGCGGCATCACCGACAGCCTGGCCACCTGCGCGGGAAACTGGCGCAGGGCCGAGCAGGCCAGCATCGTGGAGTACGTGTGATGGCGCCCGCGCCGTGGCCGATCATCCGGACGCTCAAGGGGCTCCAGCTGTACGCGGGCGTCCCGCTGGTGTCGCTGGCCCTCCTGGAGTCCCTCCAGATGGACGTCGACCGGGTCTCGGAGGTCGCCAAGGTCTGGAAGCAGATGGCCAGGGACCTCGACAACCCCGTGGAGGTGCTGGACGGCATTCCCGCCGAGTCCCGCCGCGGCTGGATCGCCGACGACCAGCGGGAGTTCTCCCGGGTGACCGGCAAGATGCACGCGGGCACCGAGGTCCTGCGGGACTCCCTCGACCAGATCGGCGACATCCTCGACGGCGTGGCCAACGCCTTCCGGCTCTTCAAGGGGGCGATGGCGACCTTCTCCACGATGGTCGCCGCCTCCAGCGTGTACGGGCTGTCGATGATGGTGCTGTCACCCGTGGGGGCCGTCCAGGGCCGCCTGTACCTGAGATGGCTGCTCAACGCCGCGGACAAGGTGCTGACCGTGATGATCGGCGCGCTCATCACGTACTGCATGGGCCAGGCGGCCATCGTCGCCTACCTGATCACGCAGGGGCAGGCGCTGGCCGACATGGCCGAGCCGTACGAGCAGGACGGCTGGCCAGGGGCGAGGCTGCGCGAGGTCGACTTCGCCACCGTGAAGATCGACAAGTCGGCGTTCCCCACCTTCCAGTACCCCGAGGGGAAACAGGCCCTGCCGGACGACACGAAGGACTTCAAGTGGGTGGCCCCGAGCCGGCCCGGTACGAAGTGAGCCCGGCCCGGAGCGGCTCATGAGCGACGGGAGGCGGCCAGGGCGGCGCCGATGATGCCGGCCTCGTTCTGGAGCGTGGCGGGGACCACGGGCGTGTCGATGTGGACGTGCGGCAGGAACTTGTCGGCCTTCCTGCTCGCACCTCCGCCGATGACGATCAGCGTCGGCGACAGCAGCATCTCCACGTGCCGGAGGTACTCCTCCACCCGCTCGGCCCACTTCTCCCAGCTCAGCTCGTGCTCCTCCCGCGCCCGCGCCGACGCCCGGTGCTCGGCCTCCTTGCCCCGCAGCTCCAGGTGCCCGAGCTCGGTGTTGGGCACGAGGGTCCCGTCGGTGAACAGCGCGCTGCCGATCCCCGTGCCGAACGTCAGCACGAGCACGGTCCCGCGCTCCCCGCGCCCGCGCCCGTAGGTCACCTCCGCCACGCCGGCCGCGTCGGCGTCGTTCAGCACGGTCGCCCCGCCGAACAACCCGGCCGCGTCCACGCCGATCCACGAGTGGTCCACATTGGCGGCCGTCAGCACGACCCCGTCCTTGACCACGCCGGGGAACGTCACCCCGATGGGACCGCTCCAGCCGAAATGCTTGACGATCTCCGCCACCGCTTCCGCCACCTCATCGGGCTTGGACGGCTGGGGCGTGGGAATGCGCAAGCGCTCCTTCACCAGCTCGCCGGCCTCGATGTCGACAGGAGCGCCCTTGATTCCCGAACCACCGATGTCAATGCCCAACACGTTCATGTCAATCCCTCTCCCCTTCAGGACACGAAAAAACTCCTGTCCCGATATTTCCGGAACCGGCTGAACCGGCCCACAGCCCTCCACGTATCTCGCGTCACAAGCGCTAACTAGGAGGCAACGGATGCGGCCACGCATCATCACACTCTGCGCTGTTGCGGTTGTGTGGGGAGCAACTCTCACCACTCCCGCGCACGCCACCACAACCAGGAACCGATTCGACGTGATCAACCTTGTGTCGGACGTTCAGGGCAAAGCCCCGGTCACCGACGCCAAGGTCGTCAACCCGTGGGGCCTGGCCATGGGCAAGACCCTGTGGGTCTCGAACACCGGCACCGGCACCGCCACCGTCTACTCCGGCACGGGCAAGAAGGAGCAGACCGAGGTGTGGATCCCCGGCGGAGCACCCACCGGCCAGGTGTTCAACCCGGGCGAGGGCTTCACCGTCAAGGGCAAGCCCGCCACGTTCATCTTCTCCAGCCCGAGCGGAGCCATCACGGGCTGGAACAAGGACGTGGACCCGAAGAACGCGATCATCGGGGCCTTCACCCGTGGCGCCGACTACAAGGGGCTGGAGCTCGTCGAGACCGACGACGGAGACTTCCTGCTGGCCGCCGACTTCGCGAGCGGGCGCATCCACGCCTTCGACGAGGACTTCCGGCGCATCAGCCTGAAGAGCTGGCAGTTCCGCGACCCGGGCGTCCCCAGGACGTACAAGGCCTACAACGTGGCGATCGCCAACGGCAGCATCTGGGTGTCCTGGGCCCTGCGTGACCCGTCCACCGGCAAGCCCGAATTCGGCGAGGGCAAGGGCTTCGTGAGCCGCTTCAACGCCGGCGGGCGCCTCACCGGCCGCATCTCCAGGGTCGGGCTCAACGCCCCCTGGGGGATCACCGCCGCGCCGAAGGGCTGGGGACAGTACAGGGGCGCGCTGCTCATCGGCAACTTCGGCGACGGCACCGTGCACGCGTACAAGAACAGCCGCCACCTGGGCGCGCTGGCCACGGCCGACGGCAACCCGATCGTGCTGCCCGGCCTGTGGGACCTGGAGCCCGGCACCGCCACCAACGGCGGCGAGAACTCCATGTGGTTCTCCGCGGGCATCGACGGCACCAAGCACGGCCTGATCGGCATCATCGCCCCGCAGGGCACCAAGCCGACGTCCACCGCGACGCCCACGTCCTCGCCGTCGAGCTCCCCGACGAACCACCCGTCGGGCCACCAGACGAGCGCCCCCAGTAGCCAGTCGTCCTCCCAGAATCCGTACGGCGGGTACTGAGCGGCGCTCTCTCGCCGTCGCCCCCGGCCTGGCGAGAAGCGCAGCTCGCCGAGCAAGGCCGGGGGCGGCGGTCACGCGGACGTTTCCGGCGCGGTTGGCGCGAGCCGCGCCGGAAACAACCCCCTTGTTGGTGCTTCCGCCGCACCCTTACTCCTCGCCGCAGTCCGGCTGAGGTCCCTGGGATGTCTTTGAGGGAATAGGGGAAGGGCTGGCTCCTCCCGGAGGACCTGGTGTCCTCCGGGAGGAAGGGGTTGACGCTCGATTTGGGTACGGTCGGATCGTGAGCGAGCGATCCTTCAGTGAATGGCTCAGGGAGCAGTGCGAGCCCGAGTGGACGGCGGTGGTGACGCACCCGTTCGCGATGGCGATCACGACGGGCTCGGCGCCCGATGACGGCATGCGGCGCTACCTGGAGCAGGACTTCCAGTTCGTGGACTCGTTCACGGCCCTGCTCGGGGCGGCCGTGGCGAGCGCGGACACGTTCGAGGCGCGGGTGCCCTACGGGAAGTTCCTCGGCCAGGTGGCGACCACCGAGGAGAAGACGTACTTCCACCGGGCGCTGGCCGCGCTGAACGGGCGGACCGACGCGCCGACCGAGCCGGTGACGGCCGCGTTCAGGCAGCTCATGGACGAGGCGCGGACGTCACAGGACTACCTGCTGATCGTCGCCGTGCTCTGCGTGGCCGAATGGTGCTACCTGGGCTGGGCGTCGCGGGCCGAGCGGCCGCTGCCGGAGAGCTTCGTGCACCGCGAGTGGATCGAGCTGCACGAGGGCCCGGAGTTCCGGGCCTGGGTGGCCTTCCTGCGGGGCGAGCTCGACCGCCTCGGCGCGGACCTGGACGAGGAGCGCCGGACGGCGGTGCTGGACGTCTTCCGCCTGGCGGTCGAGCTGGAACGAGCCTTCTTCGACCAGGCCGCCGACCATCAGCCCAGTACGACCGCCAGATCCTGGAACGAGCGGTAGTGGACGCCGGTCATGCCGAGCGCCCTGGCCGCCTCCACGTTCTGCAGCCGGTCGTCCACGAACAGGCAGCGCTCCGGCGCGACCCCGGCCCGCTCCGCGGCGATCTCGTAGATCCGGGGGTCGGGCTTGGCCACGCCCACCCTGGCGCTGCTGACCACGTCGTCCGCGAAGTACGTGAGCCCCAGCAGGTCGAGGTGCTGCTCCAGCGAGTCCGTGGCGTTGGTCACGATCACCACGGGCACGTGCTGCTGCGCCTTGGCCAAGAGCGCCCTGACCTCCTCGTCCACCCAGAACCGCACCTGCCCGAACTCGGCCACGGCCTGGCGGGCCCGCTCGTCGCCGCCGAGCGCGACGGCGACCGACTCCAGCCACTCCGCCTCGGTGGCCTGGCCGAGCGTGGCGGGCATGATCAGCGCGGGGTCGAGGGCCGTCCGCATGAGCGGCAGGCCGTACCGGGCCTCGATGTCGGCCTGGGCGGCGTGGTCGAAGAGCCGGAGCACTCCATCAAGGTCAGACAGAACCGCGTCAAAGGGGATCACAGCCCCTCATTGTGACAGTCGTCAGCATTTCCCGCGTCGTCAAAGGTCCAAGGGCGACCGGCCGGACTACCATCTCCGAGACAGGATTCGGTATCGGAACGGTAGGGCATGAGCGCACGCGAGCTGGGGCGGCTGTTCGCCGACGGCGGCAGGGGGCACAGGCTGCCCGCGGGGCTGCCGCCGGGCGAGGTGGTCTGGCCCGATCCCGGCTACACCCGGCAGGGCCAGGCGCTCAGGCCGGCGTTCTGGATGAGCGAGGAGGCCGCGTCCGGCGAGGACTGGAGGCGCATGCGGGAGTGGCACCCGCACAGCGGCCTGTGGCCGGTGCTGCTGGACGAGTCGGCGCAGCCCTGGGGGGTCGGGCAGATCGTTCCGGACGACCCCCGCCAGATCGACCACTTCACCGCCGAGGGGTTCATGGCCGAGGTGTGGCAGGAGTGGGTGACCCAGATGCCGCAGGCCGCGCTGGAGGAGCTGGACCCGTTCGGGGCGATCTGTCCCGGCCCCGCCCCGCCCGGGATGCTCAAGGCCGCCCCCGAGGCGGTCGCCGACTGGCTCGCGGGCGAGCTGGCCGTCAAGGGGATGCCGCTCGGCCTGGTCGCCGCCCCCAGGGGCGCCGACGCGCTGGCCGTGATGGGCTGGCAGGGCGCGCTGCACCACAACGAGTGGATGGTCCCGCTGGCCGCCGTGGTGCGCAGCTGGGAGGACCGGTTCGGCGCGCGGGTGGTGAGCGTCGGGTTCAACACCCTGGACCTGAGCGTGGCCGCGCCGCCGGTCGATCCGGAGCACGCGTTGCACGTGGCCGCCGAGCACTGGACGTTCTGCCCGGACAACATCGTCCAGGGCCCCGGTGACCTGCAGGGCTATGCCGAGCAGATCATCGGCGAGCACGCCTGGTCGTTCTGGTGGGACTGAGTCCGGCCGCGCGCACGACAGGGTGGCTCGGCCGGACCGTCCGGTGTCAGGGGAGGTGGGCCACGGCCCCGTAACTCCCCGAAGAACTCGGCTGTTCGGCGCAGGCGGTGTCGAGGCCGTCCGGCCGCCATTCCGGGATCCACACCAACCCCGGATCGACCAGCACCAGACCTTCGAGCAACGCCGCGACCTCCTCTCTGTTGCGAATCGCGTGACCCGGCAGCGTCATCGCCAGCAGGTCGTGAATCGCTCCCAGCAGCTCCGGCGGGACCGCGTCGAACGTGGTCTGCAGCAGCGACAGGTAGCTGCCTTCGGGCACCACCTGCCGGATCCGCTTGATCACGTAGTGGAAGTACTCGTCGTCGTTCAGGCTGTGGGTCGACAGCAGCAGCACGGCCATGGGCCGGTCCCAGTCGAGGAACGTCTGCAGGACCCGGTCATCGAGGATGTCGTCGATCTCGCGCACGTCGCCCTCTACGACGCGTACGAGGTCGGTGACGGGCTCGATGGTCGCCCGGGCTCCGGCCAGCACCATCGGGTCGTTCTCCACGTAGACCACACGGGGGACCGCGCCGCACAGGGCGTCACGGGCCACGTCGTGCAACTGTCTGCCCGCCGGCAGGCCGCTGGGCACTCCACTCCCGACAATGACGAACTGGTCCACACCTTCGCCGGCCAGATGACGCACCACACGGCACAAATAGTGGAGCACGGCCCGTGCGGCCGTCGTCACGACGGGAGCGGCCTGGTCGTAGCGGCGCACTGCGTCTCTGTCCGCCACGAAGTTGTTCTTCCCACCCGTGGCCGCGTCGAGAACCCGGGTGATCCTGGCTTGGGTCATCTCCAGCTTCGCCAGGTTTCGGATGGCACGCTGACGCATTGAGTGTTGCCCCTTTCCCCTCGCCCACTTTCTCGGGAAAAGAATGATCCTTTCGGACCCCACTCGATGACCCAGAACTTATGATCCTCGCTGCGCGGCGGATGACAACCGGAAAAGCCATTAGTTTTCGGTATATCTGCCTAACCCTCTACCGTGAATAACGATCATCCATTAGGGAAGGAGATCACTTTCCGAGGGAACGCGAAAGCCGTTCGCGATGGAAATTCAACACCTCGAAAGTCTCTTCGCGGGTCGTCGTCGTCACCGACAGCTTGGTGAACGCCTGGTGGTACGCCTCCACCGCGGCGGTGTCGGTGATCAGCTCGTCGGACTCGATGCCGTGGGCGCACGCGATGTCCGCCTCGAACGCCTCGGCGAAGCGCCAGAGCGTGAACGGGCCGGTGCGCGGCACGTAGACGGGATCGTCCGTCGGCAGCACGTGGAGCGAGACGTTGGGCCGCTTGGCGTGCTCGATGAGCTGGTCGATCTGGCGGAGCTGGACGTGCGGCCCGACGATCGAGCGGGTCAGCACGCTCTCGTCGATGACCGCCCACACCACGATGCCGCTGTCGCGGGCCACGGCCTCCTGGCGGGCCAGCACGAGGGCGAGCGCCTCGTCGACCGTCTGCTGCCCGAGCGTCGCCGGCCCGGTCACGGTGACGGCCGCCCTGGCGTATTCCTCGGTCTGCAGCAGCGGCGGGACGAACTGGGGGTGGTAGGTGCGGATCACCGTGGCCCGCTGCTCCAGCGCGTACGTGGTGGCCAGCCAGACCGGCACCGACTGCGCGTCGTACCAGGCGGCCTCGCGCTCGCCCCTGGCCAGCGACAGCACGTATTCGCGGATGGGCGGGGCGGTGACGCCGTAGAGGGCGAGCAGGCGCTCGGCGGTGATGGGGGCGGGCGCGATCCGGCCCTCCTCGATGGCCGGGATCGCGGCGGCTCCCTTGCCGATCGCCGTCTCCACCTGCGCGACCGACAGGTCGGCGGCCAGGCGCAGGCCGTGCAGCCGCCTGCCGAGCGCCCGGCGCTGCGGCCCGCTCAGCGGCGCGGCCGCCTCGGGGATGTCGGGGGAGGAGGGGGGCTCGGGCTCGTCGGGCAGCCCTTCGGCCCTGCGGGCCAGCTCGACCACGCCGCGCAGCAGGGTCAGGGAGCTCTCGGACAGCTCTGAGGTGCCCAGGCCGATGGCGGCCGCGCGCAGCTGGAGGTCCTCGACCGCGCCGGACTCGAGGTAGTCGTCACCGACCAGCCAGCCGACGCTCACCTGGAGGCACGAGGCCAGCGCCCTGAGCACCTGGAGCGTCGGGTTGGTCTGCTTGCCGGTGCGCAGCTGGCTGACGTAGGCGCGGGTGATGGGGATGCCCGCCTCCGTCAGGGCGGAGGCGACCTGCGCGCCGGTGAAGCCGCGCTTGGTCAGCGCAAGATCGAGCCGTTCGGCGAAGTTCGCCACGGCACACCTCCATCCACCGCCCGTGAACTTTTCCAGCGTAAGGGACGCGAGCCGCACTGTCCCCTGCCATGCGGGGCAGCTCTGCCCCGCGAGTAGGTATCAACTTATGCGCAAACTGTCAGTTGACATAGCCTCGCTCGTAAGCAGACTATCGGAGGGCATGGTAACTGTGGCTTAACAGTCGGGGAGGAGGTGGCCGGACGTGACCATGGAATCCTCGCACCTCGAAGATCTGCCCTCCACGGGGCAGGAGCGAGTGGTGCAGCGGATCTGCGCGCGCGTGGCCGGGCCGGCAGTGGGAGCCGGCGTTCAGGTCGCGAGCCTGCCTCTCGGCGGCCTCCAGGTCTGGCTGGACAGCCCTCGTCACCGTTGGCGCTTCTACCACCGGATGGCCCGCGAGCTGCGGCTGGCCGGCTGGCACACGGAGACGGGACCTGATCGGCTGCTGTTGCTCGGGTGGAGTGCGGTCTGCCTGAGCCACCGCGCCAGGATGCTGAGTGCGGCCCTGGCGGGACGGCTGGCCGACTTCGACAAGACGGCCTTCATGGCCGTCATGATCGCCACCCGGCTGCGCCACGAGGGGTTCCCGGTGGAGGAGCTCCCGGCCGAGGTGGAGGCTCGCTGCCGCGACGCGCTGCGCTGGCCCGCCCGGCTGGAGGACCTCGACGGCCTGGAACGCCGGTCGTCGCTGGAGCCGCTGCGGCTCAGGCTCGCCCAGGTGGCGGGGCTCGAGGCCAAGGTCGGCTGCCGCTGCTGCGAACATCTCGCGCTCGCCTCGAAGGTCGCGCGCACGGTGGCCGGTGGTGCGGTGCCGGCCAGGTCGCGCGCACGTTCGTCGGCATCGTGCTCCGCCACGCCGGATTCCTCCCCGGGGGTTGGGCTGACCGAGCGCATGGTCTGCGTCAGCGTGCCCAACGTGGCAACCACCAGAGCGGGGACGGCGCGATGACGCCGACGCCCATCCCCGCGCACCGGGCCGCACCGGTCCCGGCAGCCGTGGCGTGGCCACGGCACCGGGTCAGGAGGCGGCCGGGTCACCACCTCGGCGTCGCCATGAGGTTCCCCGCCGCGTACGCGCTGCCGCCCGGCGCGCCGCCCACCGGCCAACGGCCCTGGGGCGTCGCGTTCTGGTGCGCGTGCGCAGGAGCGGGAATGCTGGCGCTGCTGTCAGACGGCGGGTGGCCGCCGGCCGATCACGGCCGACTTCCCCGCCTGGGACTGACGGTGGCGCTTGTGCCGCTGGCCCCGGCGCTTCCCCATCCCTCCGGCATCGCGCGGCACGTGCCCGACTTAGTCGGCGCGGTGCTGTCGACCAGCGCGTTAGCGGCTGGCGTGCTGGCCGACACGAGGGGGAGCGCCTGGGGCCGGCTTCATCGGCGTCCGCCGGGCCGTGCGGCCGCGGCCACGGAGCCGACCGCGAGGTCGTACGCGGGATCGTACGCGACCTCGTGGCGGCATCGTGCGCGCGCGGCCGACCCGCGGCTCCGGCGACGTAGCGGACTCCCGATGGCGGCGGGCGCGTTCTGCCCGTCCGGTGCGGCGTCGTTCGCCGTGCTCGCCATGGGGCCGCCTTTTGTGGAGAAGGCCGGGCTCCTGTCGGCCATGATCGCGGTGACTCCGGCGGCCATCCTGGCCGTCCGCCGCGTCGGGACCGGCGGAGCCGTCTACGGCGGAGGCTTTGCTCTGGGCGGAGGTTGCGCGCCGCTGCCGGCCCACTCGTCTTCCGACGGGTGGAGCCTGCTCGGCGCGGTGCTGATGGGCGCCGGATTCGGCGCGCTCGCGGTCGGTCTTCTGGCGGGGGCCACCGCGAGCGCCGAACCCGGTCAGCACGCCTCCGCGATCGGCACCATCGGCACGTGGGCGATGCTGGGTGGGGTGATCGGCGCGATGGGCGCCACAGTGCTGATCGGCCGGCCGTTCTCGGAGGGGCCCGCTTCCGGGCCCGCCTCCGTCCTGGTGGCCGTTCTCCCGGCCGCCGTCCTGCTCGCCGCCACGGCGCTGGTGCGGGTCGCCGGGGCGTCGAGCCATGAGACCGAACCTCGATCTCAACGCGCGGCGGAAGAGGGGCCGGCGATCTTCCGCCGGCTCCTCGCCGAGCCGCGCGGCCACGTCAACCACGTACGGAGCGAGGTTCTGGCCCGCTTCGCCACATACGACCGCAAGGTCGTCAACCCGCTATGAACAGGAGCGATCATGCTCACGGATGAACTGCGCCGGTCACAGCCGCACGAGGTCCACGCACGCGGAGCGCGCCACGCGCCGCAGCCGTCCTGGGGCGAGGACCAGGGCGACGCGCCGCCGGTGGAAGAACCGCCGCGCACCGTGCACAGGCTGCGCCGCATCCGTCCGGTGTCCGCGCGGGCGATCACCGAAATCGACCACGCGTTACGCCACCCGGTCATCTGACACCACACCCTTCCCGCACAGGAGGAGAACCCATATGCGCACCGTCCTCGCCCGGAGCCTTCAGTGAGCCGCGGGAGGGTGGGAGTGATCGTGGCGCCCGCCAACCCCTCGGCGGAGCCCGAGCTCACCCGCCTGCTCGGGTCGCGCGCCGACATGCACGTCACGCGCTTCCCGGTACGGCCCGGGCAGTCTCTGGCCGAACGGCTGGAAAGCTACAACGAGGCCCTGCCCTCCATGGTCTACGCGTTCGACGCCCTGCCGCTGAGCGCGATGGTCATGGCCTGCAGCGAGCCCCGCTACCTCCTCGGTCCCGATGAGGACCGCGACCAGTGCGCCGAGCTGTCGGCCGCGACCGGGGTGCCCTTCGCCTCGGCCACGCAGGCCACGCGCGAGGCGATGGAACACGCCGAGGTGAGCGACATCGTGCTGGTCTCCCCGTACCAGCCGTGGCTGACCGAGCTGGCCGAGCGGTTCTGGAAGACGGCCGGGCTGAACGTCACCCAGGTCATCCAGGTACGCGCGAAGAACGGCTACTCCTCGTACGCGGTCACCCCCTCCGAGCTGATCAGCCAGGTCGAACTGGCCGAGCTGCCGGCGGACGCGGTGCTGCTGTTCACCGGCACCGGCATGGCCACGCTGCCCGTGCTCGGCCCCCTCAGCGCCGGCAACGACCGGATCCTGCTGACCTCCAACCTCTGCACGGCCTGGTGGGCGCTGTCCAGGACCATCGGGCAGCAGGTGACGCTCGGCCGCGTGCCGCACCGGCGGTACATGGGAGGCGCTGCATGAACGGCGTCATCGTGGTGGGAGCGGGGCCCGCGGGGCTGACCGCGGCGCTCTCGCTGGCCAAGGCCGGGATCCCGGTCACCGTGCTGGAGCGCGAGAGCGAGCTCAGCAAGCAGACCAGGGCCTGCACGTTCCACCCGGCCACGCTCGACCTCCTCGACGACCTGGGCGTGGCGTCCCAGCTCGTCGCCAAGGGCCGCGTCGTCGACCGGGTGCAGTGGCGCGACCGGTCCGGCATCGTGCTGGCCGAGATGGGCATGAACCGGCTCAACGGCCTGACCAGGCATCCGTTCAGGATCCACGCCGACCAGGCCGCGCTCACCCCGCTGCTGTTGGCGGCCCTCAGCGTCTACCCGGACGTGGACGTGCGGTTCGGCACCCACGTGGACGGCGTGGCCGAAGGTGGCACAGGGATCCGGGTCCGCGTCGGCCACACCTGGACGCGGGCCCGGTACATGATCGCCGCCGACGGCGCGCACAGCACGGTCAGGGGCTCCCTGGGCCTGCCGTTCCCCAGGTCCGCCTACCCGACGCAGGCGTTGCGGGTGTTCACCGACTCGCCGCTGGACCGGCTGCTGCCGAGCCTGGCGCCGCTGACGTACGTGCGGGACGTGCAGCAGTCGTGCACGCTGCTCGGGCTGCCGGACCACTGGCGGATCATCTTCAAGATCCCCTGCGACACGCACGAGCCGCTGTCGCCGCCGAACCTGTCCCTGCTGGTCCGCCGGGCCCTGCCGGGGGCGAGCGGGCCGATCCACGTGACGGGAGCCGACCGGTTCGGGCTGTCCAGGGGTGTGCTGACCTCGTACCGGTGCGGCCGGGTGCTGTTCGTCGGCGACGCCGCGCACCTGACCTCCACGGTCGGCGGGCTCAACATGAACGCCGGCATCCACGACGCGGCCGAGGTGGGCCAGGTGATCGCGGCCGTGATCGGCGGCTTCGCCCCGCCGGCGGCGCTGGAGGCGTGGGCCTGGCGGCGGCGCTCGGTGCTGCTGCAGCGGGTGATCCCACCTCGCGAGACCCGGCTCGCGGGAGTGCGGGAACGCGACAGCGCCAGGCTGGCGGCCGCCATGGCCGGGCTGCGCGCCATCGCCGGAGACCCTGACGCGACACGTGCCTACCTGGCACAGGCCTCATTACTGGACACCGTGCCAGGGAAGAGGTGACGACCCCCCGTTCCGCGTACTGACTGGAGGAGGTGTGACGCCGGATGTGGCGAACCCTGTCTGACGACGCTCGCCAGGCCATTCGCGACCTGTGCGACAAGCACGGAGCCCGCCTCTACGACTACTGCCGCACGGAGCTCGCCGCGGGCGACGCCGAGCAGGCGGTGGCCGGTGCGATGCTGACGGCGCACCTGTACGCGGATCGCGTGGTCGATCCGGCCCTGCGGCGGCCCTGGTTGTACGCGGTGGCCCGCGCGCACCGGGCGTTCGTCGCCAAGCCCGCGAGCATCGGCTCGTGGTCGCGGCCCGGCCGGATGTCGGAGCTGCTGCCCGAGGCGCTGCTCTCCCTGGAGCGCCCGCAGCGGGAGCTGCTCGACCTGTCCATGCGCCACGGCCTGGCCGACGCGGAGATCTCCGTGATCTTCGAGCTGCGCCAGGACGAGGTGCGGACCATCGTCACCCGGGCTGCCGAGTCCCTGGAGGAGTGGTTCGCCGCGATCATCGCCGCGCGGGGGCGCGACGGATGCCCCGACCTGACGGCACGCGTGTCGGCGTGGGTCGCGGCGCCCGGCCGGCGGGCCAGGGCCAGGATCGGCCGTCACATCCAGTCCTGCGCGACCTGCCGGGCCGCGCCCAGGACCATGTCGGCGGCGGCGCTGCTGCGCCGCCTGCCGATCACCACACTGCCCGGCACACTTCCCAACCGGCTGGCGTTGGCGCAGCCGTTGCCCGGCGAGGGGCCTCTCTGGCGGGCGGACGGCTTCCCCGTGCAGGCACGCACACTGGTGGAGACCGGTCCTTCCCCGGCTCCTCCGGTCGCCGACGCCACGCCGCAGATCCCGGTCGCCGACCCCACGACGGCGACCTCGGGAAAGCCCTGGTCGGCGGCGGGCGCGGCCGCCGCCGACCAGGAGCCCCCGGCGGCACCCGCCGTGCGCGGGCGGCACCCGTTCACGCCGCCGAGCCGTACGCGGGCCTTCCGCGGCGGCGCGTACGGGGACAAGCTCGTCTTCAGCGCCGCCATCAAAGGCTCGGGCAACGGCTCCCACAGCGAGGGCGCCATCATCCGGTACGGCGGGATCTCCCTGGGCGGTGATCTGGCCGAGCTGCGGGACGGGCAGGTTCAGGAGTTCTGGCGGGACCGGCTGGACGACGACGACCCCGAGGCGGGGCCGCCGATCAGGGCCGTGGCCAGGCTCGGCCTGATCGTGGGCGTGGGCCTGCTGGTGGCGGGGCTGGTCTGGGCCGTCGTGAACGCCCAGAAGCATCCCCCGACGCTCACCAAGGCCTCGGCGCAGACGGGCGGCCTGCTGGACGAGCCGTCGCGCTGGGTGGCCGGGGTGGCCCCGATGGCCGCCGGAGCCGGCCTGACGAGCATGGCCAGGAAGGCCGAGCTGCCCAAGCCCGCGCCTCCGGTGGCCAGGCTGTCGCCGGCGACGGCGTGGCTGGGCTCGGGGCGTACCGGAACGTTCGCGCTGTCGTGCGACGGACGCTGCGAGATCGTCTCCGCCAAGGGCACCGACGGCATCACCGTGTCCGGAAACACCTTCAAGGTGACCGCGCCGCTCTCGCGGCCCGGCTGCTCCGGGCGGTCGAGCGTGGAGCGGGGGAAGATCACCGTCCAGTGGGCGGGCCGGGCGACCGGTGACGGCAAGACGACCGGCGGCACCAGCGCCGGGGGCGGCACCCTGACCATGAGCGTCGCCTGGACGGTCCGGCAGAAGGGCACGCGGACGACGCTCGACTACCGGCGCGGCGTCCTCTCCTGCGGGTAGGGCCCCGGGCAGCGCGCCCGAGGCCCCCTCATACCGCTAGAAGCCCCCTCATACCGCTAGAAGAACGAGAACTCGCGATCGGGCTCGGGCAGCTCCACCCGGTCGGGACCGCGGAACGTGGTCGTGTCCTGCGGCACGTCCGCCAGCGGCGTGCCCAGGACGAACGGGACGACGACGCTCGACCTGGCCAGGTCCAGCGTCACGGTCGCGCCGGTGCCGGTCTCGTCGCTGTAGGTCGAGTCGGTGCCGGCCACCACGAGGCCGACCCGGTGGCCCTTCCTGAAGGTGTAGTCCTGCGGCAGCGTCAGCCACTTGACCGTCCCGTACGTGCCGGGCGGCAGCGGCGCGGCCTGGCTGAGCGAGTCGCGGTTCTGGACGTCGATCCAGCCGCGGGCGACGATCTCGAGCGGGCGGGTGGCCACGTTCGTGACGACCTTCTTGTAGCAGGCGTCGTCGGCCGCGGTGCTCTCGCCGTAGCAGTCCTCCTCGGTGAGCGTGGTGATGCCCTGGCCGCGGCGCCAGTCGACGCGGGTGCCGTCGCCGAAGTCGACGAGCAGGGCGGTCAGGTTGGAGGTGGGCTTGTCCAGCTTGACCCGCAGGTCCGCGGTGGGCGTGCCGGACAGGCGCAGGTCGAGCGGGAGCGCGCCCGTGGTGAACGCGACCCGTCCCGGGTTCGCCGTCCCGATGTCGGCCACCATGGCGCTCTCGGTCATGGCGACGTCGGTGAAGGAGGCGGTGGTGTTCCTGGCGGCGGGCTTCAGGCCGAGCGAGCCGTCGGGCGCGGGACGCAGGGACGCCTTGAGCGCGAACGGCGCCGGCCAGTCGTGCTGGGTGGTCCAGCGGGCCGGGCCGATCTCGACGTCGGCGCGGGGCTCGTTCATGATCCCGTTGCGTACGCCGTGCAGCCAGTGGTCGAACCACCGGTGCAGGGTGTCCACCCAGAGCGCGCGCCGGCCCTCGAAGTCGAACGGGTCCACGTGCTGGGTCTGGCCGACCCAGATCTTGCGCGGCACGTTGCGGTCGGCCAGGGCCTTCCACCAGGTCGAGAAGTTGTCGGGCTTGACGTTGAGGTCGTTGACCGTGTGGACGACGAACACGCTGGCCTTGACCTTGGAGGCGTCGCCGAGCAGGCCCTTGATGTAGTCGCGCTCGGCCCAGAACGGATTGAAGTCGCCCGTGTCGTCACCGTCCTCGGCGTCCATCCTGTCGCGCACGGCCTGGCACTTGGCCTCGGGGTCGGTGTCGACGTAGTTGGCCAGCCAGGAGGCGTAGTCGTGGTTGTAGATGACGCCGTTGGAGCGCTGGTACTTGTACCAGGAGCTGATGGCCGAGATGGGCACGATCGTCTTCAGGCCCTCGACGCCGGTGGCGGCGACGGCGTTGGCCAGGGTGCCGTCGTACGACTTGCCGATCATGGCGGCCTTGCCCGTCGTCCAGTCGGCCACGGCCGGGGTGCCGTCCGCCCTGAACGCCTTGGCGCGGCCGTTCAGCCAGTCGATGACGGCCTTGCCGCCCAGGACGTCCGCCTTGCCGCCGATGTCCGGGCAGCCGTCCGATCGGGTGGTGCCGAGCATGTCGACGTTGAGGACGGCGTAGCCGCGGGGGACGAAGTAGTTGTCGTAGAAGAGCGGAAATTTCGTGACATTTCCGGCGGCGTCGTAAATTTTGCGCTCTGCCTCGTTGCCGCGGCCGGAGTTGTCGTAGTACGGGCTCTCGTCGATGATCACCGGCACCTTGAGCCCCGGGCCGGACTCCTTGGGCCTGATGACGTCGACGCGTACTCTGTCGAGTTTGCCGTCGAGGTCGCTGTCGACGGTCGACTCGACGTACACGTGCTCGCGGACGGCGTCCGCGTAGGAGAAGACCGGCTGTGTACGGCCGTTCTGGACGGTGATGGCGGGTGCTGCTGCTGCCGCCGCCTGGGCGGGTGTCGCGATCGCGAGGGTGAGGGTGACGGCGAAGAGGGCCGGGCGTAATTGTGGCACGCGTGACCTCCGGGACGTGGGGCGAATCACCCGCAATCTCTCAGAACGCCCGGAGCCTGACAAGATTTCCCCATGGACGTACGGGATCGAGTACGAGGCTGCCTCCTCGGTGGCGCGATCGGCGACGCGCTCGGGTCGCCGATCGAGTTCCAGTCGTTGCGGGAGATCCGCAGGGAGCACGGGGCGGAGGGCATTACCGGATATGTCACGACGTGGCGAGGAAGATCCGGCCTCATCACCGACGACACCCAGATGACGCTCTTCACCGTGGAAGGGCTGCTCCGGGCCCGCGCCGCCCACGCTGGTGGACCCCCGGCCTCAGGGCAGGCGGCGTATCCGTACCCCGAGGTGGTGGAGCCGGTGCGGCAGGCGTACCTGCGCTGGCTCGACACCCAGAACCACCAGGCCCCGCCGCCCGCGGACCGCCCGCACCGCACGGGCCGGCTGCGCGAGGAAACCTGGCTGTACTCGCGCAGGGCCCCGGGCAACGCCTGCCTGTCGGGCCTGCGCCAGCAGTTCCCCGGGCCGTCCCCGCTGGGCGTGCCGGGCCCGGTGAACCCCGACTCCAAGGGCTGCGGCACCGTGATGCGCTCGGCCCCCTTCGGCCTGGTCGCGCTCTCCGGCGCCGCGGGGCCCGACCCTCGGGAGGCGTTCGAGGTGGCGGCGGCGTGCGCGCAGATCACCCACGGGCACCCGACCGGCTACCTGGCCGCGGGGGCGTTCGCCGCGATCACGGCGTACCTCGTGGCGGGCGAGGCCCTGGAGCCCGCCGTCCACCGCGCCCTGGACCTGCTGGCGGCCTGCCCGGCGCACGACGAGACCAGCGCGGCCCTGCGCGCCGCCGTGGCGCTCGCCGCCGGCGGCGGCGCGCACTCGCCGGAGCGGGTCGAGTCGCTGGGCGGCGCGTGGGTGGCCGAGGAGGCGCTGGCCATCGGCGTGTACTGCGCGCTGGTCGAGCCCTCCGTGGAGCGGGCCCTGCTGCTGTCGGTCAACCATTCGGGCGACAGCGACTCCACCGGCTCGGTGTGCGGCAACCTGCTCGGCGCCCTCCACGGCACCGGCGTCCTGCCCGCCGCCTGGCTGCGCCCCCTGGAGGGGCGCGACACGATCGAACGTCTCGCCGCCGAACCGGTATAGCCGCCAGGCGTCCCGGGCCAGGCGAGATATTGGGATGCGCGTCCCGCCGGTGTCGGGCAGCATGGTCGGTTGGCTCCGGGGACGCGGGGCTCAAATATCCTGAAAGCAGTATGGGAACGCCTTCCTTGTCCTCTCCACTCGCCGAGCTCCACTCCCGCCTGCCCGAGCTCATGCCGCGCGACCAGCGGCGACTGCGGCGCAGGCTCGACGGCATGCGCCGGGTCCGGTCACGTGACGCCCGGGACAAGATCGTCGCGGAGATCCTCGCCGACGTCGAACGCGCCGAGCAGCGGCTGGTCCGGCGGCGCGAAGCCGTACCGGTGGTGAAATATCCGGAAAACCTGCCGGTCTCCCAGCGGAAAGACGACATCCTGGAGGCCATCCGCGACCACCAGGTGGTGATCATCGCGGGCGAGACGGGCTCCGGCAAGACCACCCAGATCCCCAAGATCTGCCTGGAGCTGGGCCGCGGCGTACGCGGGCTGATCGGCCACACCCAGCCCCGCCGCATCGCCGCCCGCACGGTCGCCGAGCGCATCGCCGAGGAGCTCGACACCGGCCTGGGCGAGGTCGTCGGCTACAAGGTCCGCTTCACCGACCAGGCGAGCGACCGCACGCTCGTCAAGCTGATGACCGACGGCATCCTGCTGGCCGAGCTGCAGAACGACCGCATGCTCGACCAGTACGACACGCTGATCATCGACGAGGCCCACGAACGCAGCCTCAACATCGACTTCATCCTCGGCTACCTCAAGCAGCTCCTGCCCCAGCGCCCCGACCTCAAGGTCATCATCACCAGCGCCACGATCGACCCCGAGCGGTTCTCCCGCCACTTCGACGACGCGCCTATCGTCGAGGTCTCCGGCCGCACCTACCCGGTGGAGGTGCGTTACCGGCCGCTCAGCGAGGACGACGACCAGACCCAGGGCATCGTGGACGCCTGCCGGGAGCTGATCTCGGAGGGCCCCGGCGACATCCTGGTGTTCCTGTCGGGCGAGCGGGAGATCCGCGACGCCGCCGACGCTCTGGGCAAGGCCGAGTTCCGCAACACCGAGATCCTCCCGCTCTACGCCCGCCTGAGCGCCGCCGAGCAGCACCGCGTCTTCCAGCGCCACACGGGCCGCCGCGTGGTGCTGGCCACCAACGTCGCCGAGACGTCGCTCACGGTCCCCGGCATCAAATACGTCGTCGACCCGGGGTTCGCCCGCATCTCCCGCTACAGCCACCGCACCAAGGTGCAGCGGCTGCCGATCGAGGCCGTCTCGCAGGCCAGCGCCAACCAGCGCAAGGGCCGCTCGGGCCGCACCTCCGACGGCATCTGCATCCGGCTGTACGAGGAGGAAGACTTCCTCAGCCGGCCCGAGTTCACCGACCCCGAGATCCTGCGTACCAACCTGGCCTCCGTCATCCTCCAGATGACCTCGATCGGGCTGGGCGACATCGAGGCGTTCCCGTTCGTGGAGCCGCCGGACCGCCGCCAGGTCAAGGACGGCGTCAACCTGCTGCACGAGCTGGGCGCGTTCGACGTCCACGGCAAGCTCACCGGCGTCGGCCGCAAGCTGGCCGGCCTCCCCGTCGACCCGCGCCTGGGCCGCATGGTGCTGGAGGCCGAGAAGAACGGCTGCCTGCGCGAGGTCATGGTGATCGCCGCGGCGCTGTCCATCCAGGACCCGCGCGAGCGCCCGTCCGACAAGCAGCAGCAGGCCGACGAGAAGCACCGGCGCTTCGCCGACCCCGAGTCCGACTTCCTGGCCTACCTCAACCTGTGGAACTACCTGCGCGACAAGCAGAAGGAGCTGTCCTCCAGCGCCTTCCGGCGGCTGTGCAAGGCCGAGTTCCTCAACTACCTGCGCGTACGCGAGTGGCAGGACATCTACAGCCAGGTGCGCCAGTCGCTCGGCGCCCAGCCCAACAGCCAGCCCGCGCAGCCGTACCACGTGCACGCGTCGCTGCTGGTCGGGCTGCTGTCGCACATCGGCGTCAAGGACGTCATGGACAAGCAGCGGGGGCAGGACGGCCGCCGGCCGATCCAGGAATACCTCGGCGCCCGCAACGCCCGCTTCGCGATCTTCCCCGGCTCGGCGCTGGCCAAGAAGCAGCCGCAGTGGGTCATGTCGGCCGAGCTGGTCGAGACCTCCCGGCTCTGGGCGCGCGTCAACGCCAAGATCGAGCCCGACTGGGTCGAGCCGCTCGCCCAACACCTGGTCAAACGCACCTACTCCGAGCCGCACTGGGAGAAGAACCAGGGCGCGGTGATCGCCCTGGAGAAGGTCACCCTGTACGGGGTGCCGCTCGTGGTGGGCCGCAAGGTCAACTACGGCCGCATCGACCCCGACCTGTCGCGTGAGCTGTTCATCAGACATGCCCTGGTCGAGGGTGACTGGGACACCCACCACCGCTTCCTCAAGGACAACCGCAGGTTGCTCGGCGAGGTCGAGGAGCTGGAGAACCGGGCGCGCCGCCGCGACATCATGGTGGACGACGAGGCGCTGTTCGACTTCTACGAGCAGCGGGTGCCGGCCGACGTGGTCTCGGCCCGCCACTTCGACTCCTGGTGGAAGCAGGCCAGGCAGCAGACGCCCGACCTGCTCACGTTCTCGCCGGACATGCTGGTCAACGAGGGCGCCGACGTCAGCGCCCGCGACTACCCCGACACCTGGAAACAGCTCGGGCAGCGGATGAAGCTGACCTACCAGTTCGAGCCGGGCGCGGACGCCGACGGCGTGACCGTCCACGTGCCGCTCCAGGTGCTCAACCAGGTCAGCTCCGACGGCTTCGACTGGCAGATCCCCGGCCTGCGCGAGGAGCTGATCACCGCGCTGATCCGCTCCCTGCCGAAGGCCCTGCGCCGCAACTTCGTGCCCGCCCCCAACTACGCCAAGCAGGTGCTGGAGGGGGTCAAGCAGGGCGGCGAGCCGCTGCTGGCGGCCGTGGAGCGCGAGCTGCTGCGCCTGACCGGCGTACGCGTGCCGCGCGAGGCCTGGCAGCTCGACCAGGTGCCCG
The DNA here is from genome assembly GCF_053603495.1 of Nonomuraea sp. NPDC004186. NCBI lineage: Bacteria > Bacillati > Actinomycetota > Actinomycetes > Streptosporangiales > Streptosporangiaceae > Nonomuraea > Nonomuraea sp. NPDC004186. The sequence continues at coordinate 31,654 of NZ_JBSGFQ010000021.1, forward strand.
AGCATCTGCGCATCACGTACCGGGTGATCGACGAGCGCCGGCGCACGGTGGCCGAGGACAAGGACCTCGACGCGCTGAAGCGCCGCCTCGCCCCGCGCCTGCGGGAGACGCTCTCGCAGGCCGGCGACGACCTGGAGCAGACCGGCCTGCACACGTGGAGCTTCGGGACGCTGCCGAAGGTGTTCGAGCAGGGCCGGATGAAGGGCTATCCGGCGCTGGTGGACGCGGGCGACTCCGTCTCGATCAAGATCTTCGACACGGCGGCCGAGCAGCGCCGCTCCCACTGGCCCGGCGTGCGCCGCCTGCTCCTCCTCAACGTCACCAACCCGGCCAAATCCCTGCTGGGCGGCCTGTCCAACCAGGCCAAGCTGGCGCTGTCACGCAGCCCGCACGGCGGGGCGGTGGCGCTGTTCGAGGACGTGGTCAACGCGGCGGTCGACAAGCTGATGCTCGACGCCGGGGGCGCGGCGTGGGACCCGGCGGCCTTCGACCGCCTCTACCAGCACGTACGGGCTCACCTCCACGACACGGCGGCCGACGTGCTGTCGAAGGTGGAGCAGATCCTGAGCGTCTGGCACGCGGCGGGCGGCCGGCTGGGCGGCCTGCGGGAGAGCGCGTCGACGGACGACATCCGCGAGCAGCTCGGCAAACTCGTCTACGCGGGCTTCGTCACGGCGACCGGTTACCGGCGTTTGTCCGACATCTTGCGCTATATCCGGGCGATCGACCGCCGCCTCACCAAACTCCCCGAGGAGCCCTGGCGGGACCAGGAGTGGATGGACAAGGTGCACAAGGTCGAGGACGACTACCACGACGTGCTGGAGAAGCTCCCTCGGGCGCGGAGAGGGGATCCGGATGTGGTGGAGATCCGGTGGATGATCGAGGAGCTGCGGGTGAGCTTCTTCGCTCAGACGTTGGGCACGCCTACGCCGGTGTCGGAGAAGCGCATCACCAAGGCGATGGAGAAGCTCACGCCATGAAGATCGAGGTGTCGAGCTTGAAGTCGACGGGGGAGGGCAGCTTGATCGGGGTGCCAGTGATCACTCTGGTCATCGCCTGATAGACGCCATCCTTGATATCGCTGAACACGGTCACGCTCGGCTCATCGGCGATCGGATCGATCAGCAGGTAGACCGGCACCCGGCCCAGTGCGTAGAGACGTCTCTTCTCCTCACGGTCGGTGTGGACGCTGCTGGGCGAGACGACCTCGGCGACCATCAGCACCCCGGACGACAACAGCTCTCCCGGGCCCCAGCGAGGGCAGAGGGGGTGCGTCAGGACGTAGTCGGGTATGAGCGAGTCTCGGGGGCCTTCGACGCAGACGCTCAGGCCGCCGGGCGCTCCTCGCCATCCGCGCTCCTTGCACAACGGAGAGAGGGCGTCGTTCAGGTCCACGGCCATCCAGGTGTGTTCTGGGGTGCCCATAGGACTCACAATCAGCTTCCCTTCGATGACCTCGACCCGGAAGCCGGGGAGGGGGGGTAGGGCATCGAACAATTCGCGGGCGGTGCTTGGCCGTCGGGGGAGACGCACCCAGGTCGACTCCGGGTCGTCTTCGTGCTCTGCCTCGTCCGTGTGACGTTCCTCTTCGGCGGAGCCGGAGTGCTGCTCCTCCTCCACCGTGTCGGTGTAGTCCTCCTCCTCCTCCACTTCCACTGCGTCCGTGTGGAGCTCTTCTTCCACCATGGCGACCATGGATTCTCTCCCTTCGTATTCGAACGGGCACGCTAAGTATTCCATCCCCGGCGTCCCGTTGCCACGAAAATCGGCCGCCCCGTAAGGCGGCCGATTCGACGGGTGTCACGCCGGGACGGCGTCCACGTCGCGTTCGTAGAAGCGGTGGCCGGCGACCGCCGTGGCGAACTTCTCGGCGATCCCGTCCCCCATCACCACCCCCACATCGCTGGGCAGCCGCGCGGCCTCCAGAAGCTCGCGGCCGGACCCCACGGCCCCGATGGCCTTGCCGTGCTTGAACGCCTCCATGACGAAGAAGCGCGCCCGCCCCAGCGAGGCCAGGGCCGCGCCGTCGGCGGCCACCACCGCGTCGTAGAGGACCGAGCTCGCCGCGCCGAGCTGCCTGTCCACCGGGATGCCGGCCACGGTGCCCTCCGCCGGGGCCAGCACCTCGCAGATGGCGCCCTTGCCCTCCAGGGACTCGCGCAGGGCGGTCACCTCGCCGGCGTCCGTCCCGTCAGCCATGAGGATGGCGACCTTGCGGGTGGCGAGGCTCTGCGGCTGGCCGGTCATGCTGAGCGCCGGTGAGGCGTTGGAGTGGACCTCGGTCCTGGGCGGCTCGGGCAGGCCGAGCCCCTGGGCCACCTGGGCGGCCAGGTCGGGGTGGATCTGGCCCAGGTGCCGGACCACGCCCTCCTTGATGGGAGGCCGCTCCACGTGCCCGAGTTCGAACAGGAACGCGGCCACGATGTGCCGCTTCTCCCAGTCCGCCATGCTGTTCCAGAACAGGGTGGCCTGGCTGTAGTGGTCCTCGAAGCTGGGGCTGCGCTCGCGGATCTTCACGCCGTCCACCCGCTCCTGGTAATGCCGGTAGCCGTCGGTGGCCTCGGGGCGGTTGCCGCTGATGGAGTTGGGCGCGTAGCTGGTGCGCGACTCGTGGATCAGGTGCTGGTGGAAGCCGTCGCGCTGGTCGTTGCGCACCTCGTTCACCGGCCGGTTGACCGGGATCTGCGGGAAGTTGGGCCCGCCCAGGCGCAGGAGCTGGGTGTCGAGGTAGGAGAAGTTGCGGGCCTGCAGCAGCGGGTCGTTGGAGAAGTCGATGCCGGGCACGACGTTGGCGGTGTGGAAGGCGACCTGCTCGGTCTCGGCGAAGAAGTTCTGCGGGTTGCGGTTGAGCGTCATCTTGCCTATGGGTCGCAGCGGCACCTGCTCCTCAGGGATGATCTTCGTGGGGTCGAGCAGGTCGAAGTCGAAGTCGTGCTCCCGCGACTCGGGCACGAGCTGCACGCACAGCTCGTACTCGGGGTAGACGCCGCGCTCGATGGCCTCCCACAGGTCCCGGCGGTTGTAGTCGGGGTCGTTGCCCTGGATGCGCAGCACCTCGTCCCACACCAGCGAGTACGTCCCCAGCACCGGCCGCCAGTGCCACTTGACGAACGTCCCCTGCCCGGAGGCGTTCACCAGCCGGAACGTGTGCACCCCGAACCCCTGCATCATCCGGAAGCTGCGCGGGATCGCCCGGTCGGACATCAGCCACATGACCATGTGCAGCGACTCCGGCTGGAGCTGCACGAAGTCCCAGAACGTGTCGTGGGCCGACTGCGCCTGCGGGATCTCGTTGTGCGGCTCCGGCTTGACCGCGTGCACGAAGTCGGGGAACTTGATGCCGTCCTGGATGAAGAAGACCGGGAAGTTGTTGCCCACGAGGTCGAAGTTGCCCTGAGAGGTGTAGAACTTCGTGGCGAACCCGCGTACGTCCCGCACGGTGTCGGCCGAGCCGCGCGAGCCCGCGACGGTCGAGAAGCGCACGAACGTCGGCGTCGGCGTCGAGGTGTCGTTCAGGAAGGCCGCCGAGGTCAGGTCGCCGAGCGGCTCGTAGAGCTGGAAGACCCCGTACGCGCCCGCGCCCCTGGCGTGGACCACGCGCTCGGGGATGCGTTCGTGGTCGAAACGGGTGATCTTCTCGCGGAAGTGGAAGTCTTCCATGAGCGTCGGCCCGCGGGTGCCCGCCCGCAGCGAGTCGTCCGTGTGATCGACCGGGACGCCCTGATCCGTGGTCATGGTGAGGTCGTCGAGTGGGACGCGATCGGCGTCGAGCTGGCGGTGCTTCGCATCGCGCTCTGGCTTCATGAAGAAATCCCCCTTATAGGATTTGTCGGGCGCTTTTACCTAGGTGCCCGGCCGAACGGGTTGAAACGGGGGGATTGATGATCAAGGCCGTGGTGTTCGACGTCGGGGAGACGCTGATCAGCGAGGCGCGCATCTGGACGCGCTGGGCCGGGCGGCTGGGCGTGAGCGAGTTCGTGCTGATGGGCGCGCTCGGCGGGATGGCGGCGCTGGATCGCCCCCACATCGACGCCTTCGAGCTCATCCGCCCCGGCTTCGACGCGGACGCGGAGGATGCCGCCTGGGAGCGCGACGAGCCCGACGGCCTGCGCAACCACTTCGACGCCGACGACCTCTACCCCGACGTGCGCGACGCCCTGGCCGCCATCAGGGCGGCCGGATACCAGGTGATCATCGCGGGCAACCAGCCGGCGCGGGCCTACGGGGCACTGGTCGCCATGGACCTGCCCGCCGACTCCGTGCACACCTCCGAGGGATGGGGCGTGTCCAAGCCGGACGCCGGGTTCTTCGCCAAGGTCGCGGCGGTCGCGGGGCGGGAGCCCGGCGAGATCCTCTACGTCGGCGACCGGCTCGACAACGACGTGCTCCCGGCCGCCGCGGCGGGCATGCGCACGGCGCTGCTGCGCCGCGGCCCGTGGGGGTACCTGCACGCCGAACGCCCGCAGGCGGCGGCCGCCGACGCGATCATCGACGACCTCCACGCCGTGCTGCCCGTGCTGGAACGCCTCGGCTGAGCGCGAGTGTCGGGACGCGTTGGACGAACGCCCGCGCCGGAACGCCGCGCGAGCGGTGACGGCGGCGCGGGGACGGATCACGTGAGGTTCTCGTCGGAGTCGATGCGGATGGCACGCTCCTCCGCCGACAGGTCGTTCCCGTCGTCGTCGCCCCAATCGAGGGCGATCTCCTCGCCTTCCGTGTCGGGTGCCAGCCCTTCGTCCGGCTGGGTCAGCCGGTGCTTGGGGCGGGGCTCGTGGAGCCGGTCCCTGGCCTCGCGGCGAAGGCGTTCGTCGAGAGTGTCCCGGCGCTGGGGGTCGTCTTCCTTGACCTCGTGGTAGAAACCGAGATCCTCGGTCCACTCCTCGAACTCGATCGCCTGTTCGTCACTGAAGCCGAACCGGTCAGGAGGTTTTTCGGTCATACGCGCCCCCTACCCAGGACGCGGCCCGAAATCCTATGACTTGGCCTTGCTTAGGGCTTGGGCCAACTCTTCCTTGTCCATGTGTGACCGTCCGGGAATGTCGGCCTTCTTGGCCCGTTCGTACAGCTCGGACTTGCTGGCGCCCTCCCGGGAGCCGGCCGGCGCTGCCTGCTTGGGGACGCTGAGCGCCTTCAGCTCCTCCGCCCTGCGCTCCTTGAACGCCTTGCCGAGCTCTCGCAGCCCCTTGTCGCCGACCGACTTCGCCAGCGCGGGAAGGATCTTGCTCTCTTCTTCCTCGACGTGGTGAGTGACGGATTCGACCAGTTTCTCCAGCGTCATGCGGAACTCGGGGGTGCCGGGCTCGGCCCGTACAAGGGCGTCGAGCAGAATCTCGGCCTCCTTGTGCTCCTCGACGCTGTGGTGGGCGTCGATGCGCGGATATACCCGGTCCTCCTCGGCCCGCGAGTGCGCGATCAGGAGGGCGTGCAGCTCCGTCACGATGGCCTTCTGGTTGCCCTGACCCCTCTTGAGCCGTTCGAAGAGCGATTCCACGGTCCGGTGGTCTTTGGTGATCAAGGTGATGACGTCGGTTGCCATGGGGCCACCGCTACCCGAGGGACCGGTGTTCAGTCTCAGGCGTTCTCCAGGGCGGGGCGCGGCCGTACCGCCTGCCTGAGCGTCCGGCCGGACAGCCGGGCCAGCCCGGCGGTCGCGAGCAGCGCGGCCGCCACGCACGACACCCCGCCGATCTCCAGCGCGGCCCGCGGTCCGAGCGTGTCGCTGAGCCAGCCGAGCAGCGGTCCGCCGAGCGCGCCCGACCCCGCGCTCACGATGGACAGCACCGCGATGACCCGGCCGCGCATCGGCTCGGGGGTGTCGAGCTGCGCGCGGGCCGAGACGGTCGTGTCGAGCGTCACCGCGCCGGCCGCGATCGGCAGCAGCACGGCCGCGAACGTCCACAGCTGCGGCATCAGCCCGCTCAGCGCCTGCGCCACCCCGGTCACGAACGCCGTGATCAGCAGCAGCCGAAGCGTGAGCCGGGGCCGGGCGGCCGCCAGGAAGCCGCCGAGCACGGTGCCGACGGCGAAGACCGTGGACAGCAGGCCGTAGCCGGGGGCGCCCGCGTCCAGGGGGCCGGCGCTCATGGCGGCCATGGTGACCTGATAGTTGCGCCCCACGCTGCCCAGCACGAACCACAGGGCCAGCACGACGAGCAGCCACGGGGTGCGCAGCACGTACCGCAGGCCCTCGCGCACCGAGCCGCCCCGCCGCTCGGAGGGTGTGAGCAGGTGGAACTCCTCCCGGCGCATGGCCAGCACCGCCGCGACCACCACGAAGAAGCTGGCGGCGTTGATCAGGAACAGGCCCTCGTTCCCCGTGAACGGCAGCAGCACGCCCGCCAGGCTCATGCCCAGGATGCGGCCCGCGGAGTTGAGGACCGAGCCGAGCGCCATCGCGTTCGGCAGGTCGGCGGGCGGCACCACCTCGGCGCCGAACCGCCCGAGCGCCGGCCCGCCCAGCGCGTTGACCACCCCGCCGGCCAGCGCCACCCCGTAGATCGGCAGGACGGACTGGGCCCCGGTGGCCGCGATCATCGCCAGCACGGCCGCGAGCGCGGCCTGCGCGAGCTGCGCGGCGATCACGACCGGGCGGCTCGGCAGCCGGTCGGCCAGCGCGCCGCCCCACATGCCCAGCAGCAGCGTCGGCAGTGCCTGCATGACGAGGCTCAGCCCGACGCTGGTCGCCGAGCCGGTCAGCGTCAGGATGAGCCAGTTGACGCCCAGCACCTGCATCCAGGTGCCGGTCACGGAGATGAGGTCAGCTCCTGCCCAGAGCCGGTAGTTGTGGTGCCACAGCGCTCTGAACGTGGAGGAAGAGGGAGACAAAACGGGGTCCTAGCCTTCGAGATACACCGGGGGGTCAAACGCGGTGCTCGCAGGGGGAGATTCCGGTCTGACCAAAGTGTGAGGCAGGACACGCCCGTTTGAAGTTTAGACGAGCTCGAGCGGATGATCCCTGCTCACCAGCGCCGCGTAGTGGCTGGCGCGGGCCATCAGCTCGTCGTGGGTGCCGCGCTCGACGATCTTCCCGCCGTCCAGCACGACGATCTGGTCCGCGTCGCGGACCGTGGACAGCCGGTGCGCGATCGTGATGGTCGTACGGCCCCGCGCCAGCGCGTCGAGCGCCTCCTGCACGGCCCGCTCGGTCTGCGTGTCCAGCGCGCTGGTGGCCTCGTCGAGGACCAGCACCGGCGGGTTGCGCAGCAGCGTGCGCGCGATGGCCAGACGCTGCTTCTCGCCGCCGGAGAACCGGTAGCCGCGCTCGCCCACCAGCGTGTCGTAGCCGTCGGGCAGCGAGGCGATGTGGTCGTGGATGCGCGCGGCCCGCGCGGCCTCCTCCAGCTCCTCGTCGGTGGCCGACGGCTTGGCGAAGCGCAGGTTGTCGGCGATCGAGGCGTGGAACAGGTACGTCTCCTGCGACACCACGCCGACCGCCTCGCTCAGCGTGTCGAACGTCAGCTCCCGCACGTCCACCCCGTCGATCGTGACCCGCCCGCCGGTGACGTCGTAGAGCCTGGGCAGCAGGTAGCTGAGCGTGGTCTTGCCCGAGCCGGTCTCGCCCACGACGGCCAGGCTGGCGCCCGCCGGGACCTTGAGGTCCACGCCGGTGAGGGTGGGGGTCTCGCCGTACGAGAAGTCGACGTCCTCGAAGCGGACCTCGCCGCGCACGTCCCGCAGCTCCCGCGTGCCGGGGCGGATGTCCACCGGCAGGTCCAGATACTCGAAGATCCGCCCGAACAGCGCCAGCGAGGTCTGCACCTCGACGCCCAGCCGCAGCAGCGAGACCATCGGCCTGAACAGGCTGGTCTGCAGGGTCGTGAAGGCCACCAGCGTGCCGACCGAGATCGCGCCCGTGTGGCCGACCGCCCAGTAGATCATCGCGGGCATGGCCGCCATGACGATCTGGATGGACGACTGCCGCCAGCGTCCCGCCATGCTCGTCCGCACGCCGAGGTCGGCCAGCTCGTCGGAGGCCCGGCCGAAGCGCTCGGTCAGACCGTCGGAGCGGCCCATGGTGCGGCCGAGCAGGATGCCGCTGATCGACAGCGACTCCTGGACCATGGAGGCGATGCTCGCCAGCTTGCGCTGCCGCTCGTTGGTGATGCGCTTGCGCTCGCTGCCGACCTTGCGGCTGATCCACACGAACACCGGCATGAGCAGCAGCGAGACGACCGTCAGCCGCCAGTCGAGCGCGACCATGGCGACGATCGTGGCGATCACGGTGGTGAGGTTGGAGACGAGGGATGAGGCGGTCGAGGTGACGACCGACTGCATGCCGCCGATGTCGTTGGCGATGCGCGACTGGACCTCGCCGGTCCTCGTGCGGGTGAAGAACGCCAGCGACATGCGCTGCAGGTGGCCGTAGACGGCGATGCGGAGGTCGTGCATCACCCGCTGGCCCACGGTGGTGGACATCAGTGTCTGTACGACGTCGAACACGCTGGTGATGACCGCCACCGCGATCATGCCCAGGGCCAGCAGCGCGAGCAGGCCGGCGTCCCTGGCCGGGATCGCCACGTCCAGCACCTCGCGCAGCAGGAAGGGCGAGGCCAGCGACACCAGTGACGACAGCAGGATGAGGGAGCCCACCAGGGCCAGGCGGCCGCGGTAGGGGCGGAACAGCTTGATGATGCGCCCGAGGGGCGCGCGTGGTTCCTCCGCCAAGTGGCGCCTCCTTTCAGATGTCCACTCAAACAGAGGTTAACTCATATTTGTTCCGGCTAAACTTATCGACATGGGAGAAAAGGAGCTCGCCGAGCTCTTGCACCTGGTCAGCCGGCGGTTGCGGCGCGGGTACGTGGACCGGCTGGTCCCGCTGGGGCTCAACCCGGGGCAGGCGCGGGCCCTCCGGGCGCTCGCCGAGGCCCCGGAAGCGCTGCGGATGGTGCGGCTGGCCGACGAGCTGCGGATCGTGCCGCGCTCGCTCACGCCGGTGGTGGACGCGCTGGAGGAGGCCGGGCTGGCGCGCCGCGAGGTGGATCCCGCCAATCGCCGCTCCACGTTGGTGGTGATCACTCCCGAGGGGCGCCGGATGGCCGAGCGCGCCCGCGAGGCCCGCCGGGACGCGGGTCAGGACCTGTTCACGGTCCTGACGGAGGAGCAGCGCGACCAGCTCCGTGACCTGCTGGGCCTGGTGGAGTCCCAGTTCCGCTAGCGATCAGGCCGCGGGGAGGACGGTGCCGCCGAGGACGGTGCCGAGGCAGGGTGGCTGGGCCAGGAGCGCGGCGTACGGGTAGCGTCCGCGGGCGTCGAAGACGGCGAAGTCGGCGCGGGTCCCCGGGGCCAGCGACCCGATGCGCCCCTTGCCCCGGTGCATCCCCAGCGCCCGGGCCCCGCCCATGGTCGCGGCCGCCACCAGCCTGCCGTCCAGCCCTCGGGTCCGCAGCCCGAGCTCGCGGGCGTGCTGCCGGATGCCCCGCGCCACCCCGAGCACCCCGCCGGTACCGCCGGTCGGACCGCCGTCGCCCCCGGTGCCGAGGGCTACGGTGTTGCCCTCGTCGAGCAGGGCCAGCACGTCGGGGGCGGGCGACGCGCAGACGGCCACCACGGTCTTGCGCAGCCGCAGCAGCTTGCGCTCCCCGGGGTCCAGCGGCCGGGAGACCGCCACGTGGCACAGCGGTCCCAGCACCCCCGCCTCGTCCAGCACGGCGGGGGAGAGCCGGTCCAGATCGACCAGCAGGCGCAGCCCGAACGTCCTGGCCAGCACCGCCACGTCCTCCAGCACCTGCGGGTCCGGTGTGTGCGCCGCGATCCCCACCGGGCAGGGCCGGTCGACCTCGCGGATCGCCGTGATCACCGCGTCCCGCCCGCGGGTCTCCCACTCCTCCTCGCTCGCGCTGGTCACCTCGACGTACGAGATCCCGGGCACCCCGGCGGGCTCGGCCAGGTCGGAGACCACCCTGGCCCGCGCCGTCACCCCGGGTCCGGCGACCGGCCCGGAGGCGGACCCCGCGGCGCGGGCGTCGACCAGCCCGGCCACGATCATGCCGGTCCACCGCCGCTCCTCGGCGGCGGGGAAGGACGTGGTCACCGAGGCTCGCGTGCCCACCTCGACCACCCGGTCGCCCTTGAGTGCCACGGCCCCGTCACGAATGGGATCGGCGCATACCGGCAGGACGAGCGGGCCGGAATGGACCACGACGGGCATGGGCGCGCGCCTGTTCAGGACCGGACCGGCACGTTTCGCAGACGGCATCGGCACTCCCGTCGGATCATCCCTGTCAGGGCATTAAACGTGAGCCCTGTCAGGTTCGCAATTAGGACAAATTATGTGATTCTCTCGGTAAATATCGACCGGAGAGGCGGGCGAGTTTCAGGCTCAGGTGCAGCGCGAGCCGCTCGCCCCCGTCCTTCAGGTCGGTACGGGCCAGCTCCTCCACCCGCTGCAGCCGGTAGTACAGGGACGTCCGGTGCAGCCGCAGCGCCCGAGAGGTGGCGACCGCGCTCCCGGCCAGGTCCAGGTAGGTCTCCAGGGTCTCCAGCAGCGGCAGGTACTGGGCGTCGGCCAGCAGTCCCTCCAGCCCCGGATGCAGCTCCTGGTCGGGCAGCTGGGTGAGCATCCGGTAGACGCCGAGCCGCGCCCACTCGGCCGTGCGCCCGAGCCCGGGCACCCGCGAGGTCACCTCGGCCGCGTGCCTGGCCTCCCGGTACGACTCCGCCGCCTCCGCCAGCGCCGGCCTGGTCCGCCCCACCCCGACCACCACCGGCACCGGCATGGCCGCGTGCAGCTCGTCGGGGGAGACCGGCGGCCCGGCGGTCAGCAGCACGGCGTGGTCGTAGCGGACCAGGTGCAGCGGATGGTGACCGTTCAGCCGCCGCCGCAGCGCCAGCAGCCCCTGCTCCAGCCCCAGCCTGAGCGCCTCGTCCGGCTCGGCCCCGCGCGGCTTGGCCACCAGTACGGTCACCGGCTGCGCCTGCGGGAACGCGCCCGCCTCGATGAGCTGCCTGGCCGCGTCCCGCTCGCCCGCCAGCAGCCCGGTGACCGCCTCCAGCTCCCGGTGGGAGGCCAGCCCGCTGGCCAGGCTCTCGTGGAACAGGGCCAGCGCGAGTGCCGGGGCGGCGGCCCCGGCCTCGGCGATCTCGGTGTCGGACATGGCCGGCTCCGCGTCGACGAACCACAGGAAGCCGAGCAGCGCGTCCGCGTGCCGTACCGGGACGCACACCCGCGGCAGCAGGCCGAAGTGCGGCGCGCCCGGGGTGCGCACGGGCCCGGTCGCCTCGTGCACGCCGGCCGCCCGGAACCACTGCCGCACCTCGGGAGTGGTGCTGCGGCGCAGGATCGAGTCGCGGCGGATGTCGTCCATGGCGCCGTTCTGCTCGCTGTACGCCACGACGCGTTGCACGCGGTCCTCGAGCAGCAGGGGGCGGCCGAGACGCGCGGCGAGCTCGTCCACGGTCCGCTGGAGATCCGCCACACCAACACCTTTACGTGGATATTTCAACAATTGTCGGAAAGACGACTACGGTTCTTCCCTACAACTGATCGGTGATCTCCGTCAATATCGTCTATACCGTCAATCCGTGATTGCCCCGAAGAAGCTGCTGAAGGGTTTGCTGGCGGCCATCGTGCTGATCCCGGTGAGCCTGATGGCGACCCCTGCTTCCGCAGCACCCCCCACCGATCCCGAGTATCCGTGGCGGCAGAACCACTGGCCGCAAACGCAGCCCTGGCAGCTCGACGAACCCGCCGACGCCCAGGCCCTGCGCTCCGACCCAGCCGGCGGCATCAAGCCGATCGATCCGCAGAACTGGGAGAATCCCGACAACATGACGTGGGCGGACTACAAACGGCCGCCCGGCACCAAGTGGAACGACCCCGCCGTCAAGGGGTCGAAGCGCACGTTCAAGGGCGCGCTCGTGCTGCTCGACTACCCGAACCAGTCGTTCGTGGTGACGCAGCCCAAGGGCTCGACGATCTACGCGAACCCCAGCGCCGAGGCCCACGACGTCCCGCGCGACCAGGTGGCCAAGTTCTACCAGGACTTCCTCAACACCCCGAACGACCTCAACAAGGGTCACACCATCCACGAGTACTGGATGGAGGACTCGGGCGGCAGGTACGGGGTGGAGCTGACCGGGTTCGGGCCCTACACGCTGTCGGGCAAGGACCACGAGTACGCGATGGAGTTCCAGGGCGGCACCGGCTGCCCGGCGGGTGACACCTGCAACAAGAACCTGCGTACCGAGGGCAACGCCGCCTGGATCGCCTCCGTAGGCGAGGAGGTGGCCAAGCAGTTCGACTTCGTCTTCTACCTGAGCGCCGGTCAGGACGAGTCGTCCACCTGGCAGGAGTTCGGGATGATGAAGTTCCCGACCAAGGAGGACGTACCGGACGAGTGGGGCCCGCCGGACCCCGCGCTGCCCAACTGGGTGGCCACCCGCTACGTCGACTGGACCTCGTGGCAGGCCGGCTCCAACTTCTGGCCGAACGCCCGCTTCGGCATCGACTCGGTCCAGGCCGAGAGCTCGGGCATGGCCGTCTACGCCCACGAGCTGAGCCACATCATGGGCATCGCCGACAACTACAACAACCCGTACGGCGTGCCGGCGCGCAGGGCGTACACGGGCGTCTGGGAGATGCTCAGCCGCGGCAGCTTCAACGGCCCCGGCGGCCCGCACTCCCGCTGGCTGATCCCGCCGACCGCCGGCGCGTCCATGGGCGCCCAGCACATGCTGCGCAACAAGATCAAGCTGGAGATGGTGGACGAGCAGAACGTCTTACGCCTCTCGCGTGAGGCGCTCGACGAGTCGGGCCTGGTCACCGCCCGGGTCGTGGCCCGCGCCGTCCAGCCGGGCAAGAACGAGCTGTCCGGCGTCAACATCTCCTTCGACACCGGCGACAAGAGCCCCGCCTGCGACGTCACGACCAACCCGCTGTGTGACGGCGGCGGCTACGAGAACTACACGGTCGAGGTCGTGGACCGCGTGGGCACCGACTCCTTCACGCCCGACTCCGGCGTCCTGCTGGCCAAGACCAAGAACCAGGACCGGTCCCCGTTCGAGTGGGTGATCGACGCGAACCCGCAGGACATCGGCATGACCGACTACGTGCTGCCCGACGGGACGAAGGTGCCGATCACGGTCGGCGACTACCGCCAGCTCGCCGACGCCCTCTTCCACGCCGGCACGGATTCCGGCAGCGAGTACGAGTACGTCGACCAGGCCAACCGCCTGCACTTCTACGTCACCGACGTCAAGCGCGACCGCGACGGCGAGCTGTCCTACACGGTCGCCATCCGCTCGCTCGACGGCGCGGGACCGCAGAAGCGCGGCGTCAAGCTGCTCCCCTCGGCCGGCCTGCCCACCGCCAAGAACATCTCCACCTGCAAGTTCCCGCTGTTCAACACCGGCAAGGCGGCCCCGGCGCAGGGGCAGCACCCGGAGGACGTCAGCGCCTACCTGAACTCCGACGTCTACCGGCTCAAGGCCGAGATCCAGGGCAAGGGCTGGACCGCCCAGATCCCGAACGCGCTGGACTCCGTCGCGTTCGGCAAGCAGGACCTCGTCACCGTGAACGCCGTGCGCGGGACCGGCGGCGACCGCCTGGCCAGGGTCAAGCTCACCGCCACCTCGGAGAGCGACCCGAGCAAGACGGCGACGGCCACCTGTCATGTGATCGGCTAACAGATGAACGATGGGGTACGGCTGGCGCAAGCCGTACCCCATTGGCTTGAATTACCCCATAGGGGGTGTTCGTTGACAGGGGACTTACCTGACAAACCGCGCAAAAGACGCAGAAAGGTGCCATGGGCCGCGCCCATCTCCGCGGGCCTCGCGGCCGCCGCCGCGAGCGTGCTGACCGCCTCCGTGGACTGGGAGATCCCGCCGCTGGCCAAGATCGCCGTGACCGGCGCGGCGGCCGTCCTCGTCGGGCTGACCACCTGGGCCACCACCGAGCCGCGCGAGCCCCGGCAGCAGGCGCTCCCCGCCCCCGGCCCGCACCCGCCCGACCAGTGGCCGCCGGTCCCCGAGCACTTCACCGGCCGCGCCGAGGCGCTGGCCGAGCTGCACGAGGTCTTCACCGAGCGCAGGAAGACCCCCGGCCTCTCACCGCCCCTCGTGGTCTCCCTGTACGGCCGGGGCGGCGTCGGCAAGTCGGCGCTGATGACCAGGTTCGCGCACGAGACGGCCGGCTGGTTCCCCGACGGCAGGCTCTACGCCGACCTGCGCGGCGGCGTGGACGCACCGGTGCGCCCCGACGAGGTGCTGATCGGGTTCCTGCGCGCGCTGGACGTGCGCCTGACCACCGACCCCGGCGGCCTGGACGAGTTACGCAAGCTCTGGCTGACCTGGACCAAGGGCCGCAGGATCCTCATCGGCCTCGACAACGCCCACGACGCCGAACAGGTCAAGGCGCTGATCCCGGCTGAGCCCGGCTGCGCGGTGCTGGTCACCTCCCGCGCGCCGCTGTTCCTGAACGGCACCCATGACACGCGGCTGGGCGTGTTCAGCGAGGCGCACGGAGTGGAGCTGCTGGCCAGGCTGGCCGGCGGCGACCGGGTCGTCGACGACCTGGAGGCCGCCAAGGAGGTCGTGCGGCTGTGCGACTACCTGCCGCTGGCGATCAACATCTGCGGCGCCCGGCTGGCCACCCGCGAGCAGTGGAGCATGCGCGAGATGTCCGCCCGGCTGGCCGACACCCGCCGCCGCCTCGACCAGCTCGAAGTGGCCCCGACGGTGGACAAGAGCGTGCGCGCCTCCGTGCAGCTCAGCTACGACGACTGCACGGGCATGCAGCGCCGCCTGCTGCGCCTGCTCAGCGCGCTCACCGCGCCCGACGTGCCCGGCTGGGTGGCCGGCGAGCTGCTCGACAGCTCCGGGCTCGACGGCGCCGACCAGCTCGAAGCCCTCATCGACGCCCAGCTCGCCGAGTGCTCGGGCACCGACCAGACCGGCACGATGCGTTACCGGCTGCACGACCTGGTCAGGGTGTTCGCCGCGGAGCTGGCCGAGCAGGACGAGGCCGAGCGGCGCAGGGCCGCCATCGAGCGCGTGCTCTACGGCTACCGCCGCCGCGCCGAGGAGGCCGCGCAGAACCGCTGGCCGCAGGACTGGAGCAAGGGCGGGCGCCGCTCCGACGCCGACGGGCAGGTCCGGGCCGGCGACTGGCTCAACGCCGAGCGGCTGACGCTGCTCGCCATGATCCACCTGGCCCGCCAGCTCCGGCTGTGGGAGCTGACCTGGGGGCTGGCCAGGGCGTTCTGCTCCCTGTGCCACTCGCTGCGCGCATACTGGGCCGACTGGGTGGCCGTCGCCGAGCTCGGCTGCGAGGCCGCCGCGCAGATCGGCGACCGGCGCGCGCTGGCCATCGCGCTGCTCGACAGCGCCTCCGTGCACGGCGGCCTGGGCCTGCGGGAGCGGGCGCTGGAGGAGGCCAGGCGGGCGCTGGAGACGTTCGAGGAGCTGGGGGAGACCTGGTGGGCGGCCAGGGCCATGCGCACGATCGGCATGACGCTGTTCAGCGACGGCCACCTGGACCGGGCGCAGGACTATCTCATCGGGGCCATCACCGCGTTCAAGGGCGAGGACGACCTGTGGTGGATGGCCCGCACCCAGCGCAACCTCGCCGAGATGCGCATGTCGGAACGCCGTCCCGACGAGGCCAGGGAGCTGCTGGAAGACGCCCTGGAGATCTTCAAGCGGGACGGCAACCGCTACTCCGAGGCCCAGACCCTGCGCGTCTACGGCGAGGTGCTGGCCGCGCAGGCGCGCGTCGAGCACCGCGCGGGCGACCTCCGGCCGGCGGCCAACCTGTTCACCAGGGCCGGGTTCAGCCTCGACCGGGCCTCCGAGATGTTCAGGCAGCGCGGGGAGCTGTGGGAGGAGGCCCGCTGCCTGCGGGCCGCGGGGGAGGTCGGCGACCCCGACAACGGGCTGCGCGAGCTGGACTTCGTCCGGCGGGCCGAGAAGATCCTGGCCGCGCTGGGCGACTCGTGGGGGGTGGCCAGGACCGCCGTGTCGGCCGGGCGGGCCCTGGCGCGGCTGGGCCGGATCGAGGAGTCGGAGCGGGAGCTGCGGCGGGCGGTGCGGGGGTTCGAGGAGCTCGAGGACCGGTGGTGGATGGCCAGGAGCCTGCGCTACCTGGGGGAGGCGCACCTCGACGCGGGCGGCCGCGGGGCCGCGGTGGGGCCGCTGGAGCAGGCCAGGGACATCTACCGCAGCCTCGGCAACGAGGCCGGCATGCGCCGCACCCTGGAGCTCCTCAGACGCGCCGGCCCCTGAGCGGCCCGGATCACGTGAGGGGGGTCCTGATCAGCTCGCCCGCCGCCAGCCTGGCCTGGGCGATGCTCTCCTCGAACAGCTTGCGCACGTGCGCCGCCTGGTCGGCCAGCTCCCTGATGCGCTCGTGGGCCAGCTCGTCCCGCACGGTGTCGGCGATCAGCTGCTGGTATTCGGGGGTCTTGGCGGCCAGCGCCTCGAGCCGCCGGTGCGCGTGGTAGACCTTGTCCGCCTTGACCACCTGCTTGGCGTACTTCTCCAGGTGGCGGACGCGGTGTGACAGCGACGTCCAGGCGGCGTCCAGCGCGGTGGTGTAGGGCTTGAACGCGTCCTCCATGCCGGGCGGCAGCTCGCGGGGGACGATCTTGCCGTGCTCGGCGTGCATGGACGACAGCTTCCGCAGCCGCTGGGCGATCTGCCAGACCTCCTCGGGCAGTGAGACCCGGTTGTCGATGGTGTCGATCAGGCCGTCCCGGTGGACGCGGGAGGCCATGATCGCCTCGACCGCGTTCTGTGCCCTGCGCAGCAGCCTCTGGCAGGGGTAGTCCAGGTCCTCGGGGAGGATGAAGCGGTTGGCGTGGACCTGGGCGGCGCGGATCCGCCGCCGGGTCGATCGATAGGTGCCGTCCAACGCCATCCACCTGAACAGGACGATCAGCCCGAGCCCCACACCGGGGACCAGCAGGGCTGCCGTGCCGGTCGCTACGGCGACCACCATCAGGAGGGCCGGGATCACGAAGAGGAGGGCAGGGTTCTTCGTGGTGTCCACGCGCACACCGGATCGAGCCAGGCGGAGGATGTGCGGGCTGGACCGCAGCTCGACCGAGATCTCCGGGTGCAGCGTTGGATCGATCACCAGCCGGGGCGGCAGAGCTCGTGGATCCATACGTTCATGCTGCGTTATGAACCTCGAATTCGCTCATATTTGGCGGACATATAGGGTCGCAATAATGGATGAGATGACGAGGTGGATAGACCTGGAAGGCGCGGTCAACGCGCGTGACCTGGGCGGATTGCCGACTCGCGACGGCGGCCGCATCCGGCGCGGGCGGATCTTCCGCGCCGACAACCTGCAGGGCCTCACGCCGGGTGACGTGGCGGTGCTGGTGGGTGAGCTGAAGCTGCGGCACGTCGTGGATCTGCGCTCGAACGCCGAGGTCGCGATGGAGGGCCCGGGGCCGCTGACCCTGGTGCCCGAGGTGCGCCACCACCACTTGACGCTGTTCGCGGAGGGCGGCACGCACACCGACGTCGAGGCCGACACCATCGACGGCGACCGGGTGCTGCCCTGGGCCGAGCGCGGGCTGGACGAGGAACTGCGGGTGACCGGCTTCTACTTCGGCTACCTGCGCGACCGCCCGGACGCGGTGGTGGCGGCGCTGCGCGCGATGTCGCTGGACGACGGGGCGGCGCTGGTGCACTGCGCGGCGGGCAAGGACCGCACCGGAGTGCTGGCGGCGCTGGCGCTGGAGGTGGCGGGGGCGACCCGAGAGGCGATCGTCGAGGACTACGTGGCGACGGGGGAGCGGCTGGAGCTGATCCTCAAGCGGCTGCGGAGCAGCGCGACGTACCGGGGCGATCTGGACTCGCGGCCGGCGGACGACCACATGCCGCGGGCCCGGTACATCGAGCAGTTCTTCCAGGTGCTGGACGAGCGGTTCGGCGGGGCGATGGGCTGGCTGACCCGGCACGGCTGGACCGACGCCGACACGACCGCCCTCCACACCCGCCTCCGCGACTGACGCCACCACCGGCCGCCTACCGCGTGGCAGCAGGCGGACGGCCCCGCGCCGAAGCGACGCGGGGCCAGGGTCAACACCTCCGGTTGGCGCTCATGGGGTTCGGAGACGCCAGATCTGGTTGGGGCGGTCCTTGCAGATCGCCTGGATGACGTTGGCCCCGTGGGCCCGGCTGGCGTCCTGAACGTCCAGGCACAGGCCGCTGTGCCGGGCGATCAGCTCGAAGGGGAGGCCGGTGCCGCGCCATTTCGGTCCGGGCACCGTCCGCATCCTCCACTGCTGGTTGTAGCCCGGGTCCCAGCAGTTCGCCTGCAGGACGTCGGCGCCGTGGAAGCGGCTGGCGTCCTGTACGTCCAGGCACATGCCGCTGTGCCGGGCAACGAGCTTGAAGTAGCCGTTGTCGGTTCGCCTGAGAGCCCACTGCTGGTTGCGTCCATTCACGCAGTACGCCTGCAGAACGTTGGCCTTGTTGGCGCGGCTGGCGTCCTGAACGTCCAGGCATCTGCTGCTGTGCTCGGCGACGACCTCGTAGTAGGTGGTTTCGGCGTGGGCGACCCCGATCCCGGTGAGGGCGAGGCCGGCGGCTGCGGTCAAGGAGACGATGAGGGTACGGCGGACTGCTGCGAGGGACATGATCATCATTTGTGTCATGTGATCCAGAGTGGGCGTGACCGGCGGATTCCTCATGAGTAGGGCCTACTCATTTCCGGGATCCCTGGTTCCTGGCGGCCCAGGCCAGAGCCAGGCCGCCGAGGAGAGCGGTGGGCTGGTGCGGGGAGATCAACACCGCGACCAGGGCGGCGAGGAGGAGCAGGGCGCACGCGTTCGCGGCGAGGAAGGCGCGGCCCAGACCGGCGGTGACGGTCCTCCGGCGAGGCGCCCGGAACGGACCGGCGAAGGCCGCCAGGGTCGGGACGACTCTGCCCCCGCTGGACCGCCGGCGCTGCCGTCGGACGGCTCTGGTTGCCGCCCTGTATGAGTCGCCGCCCTGGATGACTGGCGCGCCGCTCGCGTCCGGGCGGGTGGGTGGGTCAGCCCAGGTGGGTGACGATGCGCTGGGTGGCCGACAGGCGGGCGGCCTCGATGACGGTCAGCGTGTCGATCACGCTCTCCGGGTCCACGGGTGGTGGCGCCCCCTCGCGCAGGGTCGCCACCACCCCGCGATAGAAGTCCAGGTACGCCCCCGGCTCCGTCCGCTCGGCACGATGGGCCTCCTCCGTGCCGAGCAACCCCCAGCTCCCCTCGTCATCCTCCCCGAACTCCGGCGAACCGGGCGACATCCCCGCCCGCAGCCGCTCCTCCTGCACGTCCATCCCGTACTTCACGAACCCGGCCGCCGAGCCCAGCACCCGGAACCTGGGCCCGCGCCAGGCCGCCACCGAGCTCATCCACAGATGCGACCGGGCCCCGCCCGCGTGCGTCAGCGCGATGAACGTGTCGTCGTCGGAGGCCACCCCCTCGCGCCGCACGTCGCTCTCGCAGTAGACCTCGCGCGCCGGGCCGAGCAGTTGCAGGGCCTGGTCCACCAGGTGGCTGCCCAGGTCGTAGAGGAGCCCGCCGATCTCCTCCGCGCCCCCGGTCTCCCGCCAGCCGCCCTTGGGCACCGGCCGCCACCGCTCGAACCTCGACTCGAAGCGCAGCACGTCACCCAGCCGCCCCTCCTCGACCAGCCTGCGGACGGTGCGGAAGTCGCCGTCCCAGCGCCGGTTCTGGAACACGGTCAGCATGAGCCCGCGCTCCTTGGCCAGCCGCACCAGCTCCCGGCCCTCCGCAGCGGTCCTGGCCAGGGGTTTGTCCACGACGACGGGCAGGCCGGCGGTGAGCGCGGAGGCTGCGGTGGCCACGTGGGTCCTGTTGGGGGAGGCGACCACGACGAGATCGCACCGGCCCCACAGCTCGTCCACGTCGGGCACCGGGACCGCGCCGTACTTCTCGGCCACCTCGGCCTGGCGGGCGGGGTTGCCGGTCACGACGGCGGTCAGGGACAGGCCGGGGGTGGCGTGGATGAGAGGGGCGTGGAAATACGCTCCGGCGGTGCCGTAGCCGACCAGTCCGACCCGGATGTCAGTCATTTCCTCAGGCTATCCGGCAGCCCCGTCGAGACCCCTCAGGCGGTGCCCGGCCACGGCCCTGGTCCCGGGGTCACGAAGGCATCGCTGTTTCCGGGGTCACGAAGGCACCACGTTTCCGGGGTCACGAAGGCACCACCCAGACGGCCCACGGGGCGGCGTGACGGCGGCCCGCCACGCACACCTGGTGAGCGTCACCCTGGACAGGCCCCCGCCACGTGCGGCGGGTGGTGCCGGCTCGGGCCACCGTAAAATATGGGTGTTTACTCGTCGTCGCGCTCGGCGAGGAAGCGTTCGAACTGGGCGGCCAGTTCGTCGCCCGTGGGCATCGGGGTCGTCTCGGCCATCAGGTTCTCGCGCTCGGCGCCGCCCGCGAACGCGTCGTACTGCTGCTCCAGCCCCGTGATCGCGGTGGAGAGCTCGGTGGAGGCCTGGATCTGCTCCTCGATCTCCGTCGTCGTACGGCGGGCCGCGTCGCGCAGCCCGTCCAGCGGGAACACCAGCCCCGTGCCCCGCGTCACCGCCTCCAGGCCGGTGACGGCGGCGGTCGGGTACTCGGCCTGCGAGAGGTAGTGCGGTACGTGGATCGCGTACCCCAGCGCGTCGTGCCCCTGCGCCCCCAGCCGGAACTCCAGCAGCGCCGCCACGCTCCCCGGCACCTGGACCCGTCCGAACGCGCTCGTCTGGGAGTTGATCAACTCGGGCCGGCTGGCGTGCATCGTCAGGCCGAGCGGCCGGGTGTGGGGGACCGCCATGGGGATGCCGTGGAGCGTCACGATCTTGCTCACCTTCAAGCGCTCCACCAGGTCCGACACGGCCTTGGTGAACAGCTCCCACTCCCGGTCGGGCTCGGGCCCGCTCATCACCAGGAACTGCGTTCCCGTCGCGTCCTTGGCGACATGAACGGCCAATTCCGGGCTCTCGCACTCCACCCATCGGTCAGTGTCGAAGGTCATGATGGGCCGGCGAGACCGGTAGTCGAGCAGCCGATCCACGTCGAACGTCGCCACGACCCGGTGCTCCAGCTCGGCCAGCAGGTGGCCCAGTGCGAGGCGTCCGGCGGCCCCCGCGTCGACGAAGCCGTCGAAGTGGTACAGCAACACCGGATCGGGCAGCTCGGGCGCGTCGTCTGCGAGCTCGTAGAGATCCTTCGGGTCGAACACGGTTGGACAGCCTTTCCCTAGGTACTCTTCACCAGAACCTACGGCGAGTCGGAACGATTCCGCGCACGGCACCCTATCGAGGGTCAATAGGACACATCTCCACTGACCCGAAGATCGGGGGTTCGCAACCGGGATGTTCGCCCTGGCCAGGACGGGTGCCGCCGGGATGCCGAAGACATAGGCCGAGGTCGGGCACCGGTCGAGGCGACCGACGGCAAAGGTGACACTTTGCTGGTGCTCGCGGCTCATTACGGTCACGCCAGGACGGTTTCGCCCGCTTGCAACAGCGGGGCGCCGATTCCCGCCGGGTCCGCGACCTCGGTCTGACGCCGCTCACCACAAAAGGAGTCTGTCGTGGTCAGAGCGTTACCGAATGAGAGCGACGATCGCCGCACGGGCTCGCCGCCGGCGTTGCGTGCGACGCGATTGTGGTAAATGACCAGTTTATCCAATGGTTCACGCAAAGCGATTCATAGTATGAAATAAGCACTAAAGGCCTCGAAGTTGCCGCCTGTGGCCTTTCGTTCACCGCCTCGTCATGCTGGATGACGTGGCTACTTCTGCGCAAACATTTGGTAGGCGACCACTCCACATCCCTCCGTTGCCATGTCCGTTCCCGAACGAGATCCACGTGCACGCCGCGGAGGTCGACGCGGAGAGTCACGCATGGCTGGCCGCCACGAACATGCTCACCGGCGCCGAGGCGATCGAGCACTTCCGGCGCTCCAAAATCGGCCTGCTCGCGGCCCGAACCAACCCGACCGTGCCGCGTGACAGCCTCCGGTTGATCAACGACTGGTACAACTGGCTCTTCGCGTTCGACGACGCGTTCTGCGAGGGCGAGCTGATGGGACACCGGGCCTCCGCGTTGGCCCGCGCCCTGCCGCCGCTCCTCGAGATCCTCGACGGACGCAGGAAGCCGGACTTCGACGACCCGTTCGGCCTCGCCCTCTACGAGCTCCTGCACCGGATCTCCGAAGCCGCCACCCCCGCCCAGGTGGACCGGTGGCGGATCACGGTGAAGGAGTACCTGTTCGCCCAGATCTGGGAGGCGGCCAACCGCGAGGTCGACCTGATCCCCAACCCTGAGGACTACGTGCTGATGCGCCGCATCACGGGGGCCACGTACACCTGCTTCGCGCTCATCGACGCCGGTGGCGGTTACCGGCTCGAGGCGGAGGAATGGCATCATCCCGATGTTCGCGCGCTCTCCGACCTGGCGTGCGACCTCATCGGCTGGGACAACGACCTGCTCTCGTACGCCAAGGAACGGGGGAACGACAAGGCCCGGCACAACCTCGTCACCGTCCTGGCCACGCACAAGTCCCTCTCCCTCCAGGACGCGTTGCGCGAGGTCGCGGAGATGCACAACAACGCGATCGCCGCGTTCATCGAGCGGCGCGCGACGCTGGAACACTGGGCGTCGCTACCGGTCCGCAAGTACGTACGGGGGCTCGAACACTGGGTGCGCGGGCACATCGAGTTCTCCCTCGGCAGCGCACGTTACGTGCACGCCTGGCCCGACGGCACCCGCTGGCCCCAGGCGGTCTGAGGCCGGCGCTATTCAGAGGCGTCCGGCTCGCCACCGAGCGCGAGTTCGGACGCCTCGTCCAGGTCGAGCCTGGCGCCGTCCTCGAAGGTGTTCTTGTAGGCCTGCTCGCCCATCCGCCGCACACACTCGCGCACGCACACGTTGTGGTCGTCGGTCAGGAACGGCGCGCCCATCTGCGGCAGGCCGGCCGACTTCCAGTTCTGCTGCAACGCGCCGAGCAGCCTGGCGGCCAGCGCCAGCTCGTCGTGCAGGACGAAGATGCGCGCGCAGGTCTCCAGCGCCAGCAGGGTGCCGAGCGTGTCGTGGAAGTGCCGCTTGATCCGCAGCCCCTCCCTGGCGCTCTGCAGCGCCTCCTCCGCCCTGCCGGTCGCGAGCCTGGTGAAGGCCAGCGCCCACTGCGCGTACGAGCTGACCCAGAGCTCGCCGCGCTCCCTGCACACCTGCAGGCAGTCCAGCAGCAGCGACTCCGCCTCGTAGAACTCGCCCTGCGACGACAGCACCAGCGACAGCTCGACGATGGCGGGCAGCAGGCCGGGGTTGAGCTCCTTGTTGTCGGTGTTGAACTCGATCGCCACGCCCAGCAGCGCGCTGGCCTTCTGCAGGTCACCCTGGAGCAGCGCGGCCGTGCCCTGCATCTTGGAGGCCAGGATCACGGCCCTGGAGTCGCCGACCCTGACGGCCTCGGTGCTGCACTGCTCGGCCGCCTTCAGCGCGCCCGCGCTGTCACCCTGGGCGCTGCGCACGTACGAGAGGACCCACAGCGCCTTGCAGCGCTCCTTGCTCACGGTGGGGTTGGCCTGGAGCGCCTTCTCCAGGTAGAGCCGCCCCTCACGGACGAATCCGCAGCAGATCCACATGAACCACAACGACGACAGCAGCGTCAGCGCCAGCACCGACTTGCCCGGCGACTTGAGCGCGTGGTCGAGCGCCACCCGTACGTTGTCGTGCTCCTGCCGCATGCGGACGAACCAGTAGATCTGCCGCGGCCCGGACCAGGCGTCCTCGCTACGCTGGGCCAGGCTCAGGTAGTACTCCAGGTGCCGCTGCTGCATCTGTTCCCTCTGGCCGAGCTTGTCGAGCCACTCCTCGCCGTACTCCGCGAGGGTGTCGATGAGCTTGTAGCGGACCCCGGCGTGGTTGCTCCTGATCAGCAGGATGGACTTCTCGACCAGCCCCGTGACCAGATCGGTGATGTCCTCGGACGGCAGCCGCCCGTCGGAGCAGACGAACCTGGCCGCGTCCAGCTCGAAGTCCTTCGCGAACACCGACAGCCGCGCCCACAGCAGCCGCTCCGCGGGCTCGCACAGCTCGTGACTCCACCCGATGGCCGCCCGCAGCGTCTGGTGCCGCGGCAGCGCCGTCCGGCTCGCGCCCGCCAGCAGGCTGAACCGGTCGGCCAGCAGCCCGAGGATCTGCTCCACCGACAGCGCCCGCAGCCGCACGGCCGCCAGCTCGATCGCGAGCGGGATCCCGTCGAGCCTGCGGCACAGCTCGGCCACGGCGCCGATGTTGTCCTCGTCGAGCACGAAGTCGGGCACGCTCGCCCCGGCGCGTTCGGCGAAGAGCTGCACGGACTCGTTCGTGAACAGGCTCTCGCCCGGATCCTCGAACGGCACCTGCAGCGGCGGCACGGGGACCACGTGCTCGTACGGCAGGTTCAGCGACTGGCGGCTGGTGGCCAGCACCTTCAGATTGGGCGCCGCCTCCAGCAACTCGTGCACCAGATCGGCGCACCCGTGCACCAGGTGTTCGCAGGTGTCGATGATGAGCAGCATGTCGCGCTCGCCCACCCACTCCGACAACGACTCGGACTCGGCCCGCGAGGACTGGTCGGCGATGCCCAGCGCGGAGGCGATGGTGTGCTTGACCATGCCCGCGTCCTGCAGCCGGCCGAGATCAGCGAACCACACGCCGTCCGGATACTGCGACCGGACGAGATGCGCGAGCCTCAGCACCGTACGGGACTTGCCCACGCCCCCGATGCCCGTCACGGTCACCAGGCGGGACTCGCCGAGGTGCCGTTTGAGGTTGGCGAGGAGCCGTGTCCTGCCGATGAAGCTGGTGAGCTCCGCCGGTAGATTGCCGTCTCGCTGCCAGCCTGTCGGGGTTGCCATGAGCAGCCTCACGGGGGGATAGGCGACACCTGCTCTCGCATCGTACCGCCGCCGCCCCCGCCTGTCCCTGGACCTGCGGACACGTCGGGTGCTTTGTATGCCCGAGTAGCATGTCCGGCGTGAACGATTTTCTACCGGAGCAGACAGCGGACGACACGGACGAGGGCTGGGGCGACTGGCCCGAGACCGACCCGGACGCCTTCTACCTGGACAACAAGCCTCCACACTGGGCCTAGAAGCAAGGCCTTCCACAACGGGGCGCTTCGCGCTCGGAGTTCCAGGCTGCGCCTCCCAAGGGGGCTCCGCTCCCTTTCGATCCCCCTCAACCCCCGCTCGCTGCGCTCGCCAGCGCCCGCCCGTTGCCCGGTTACCGGGTTGGCCCGCTGGAGCCCGCCCCGGACCGGGTGCCTTCCGGGCCTCGTTGGCCGGTCGTGCGTGGTGCACTTGGCGGCCGGTTGCGTACCAGATGAGGAGTGAGCGGCATGGCTGAGCGCAAGGCCTGGTCCGACAAGCGCGCTGAGATCATGAGCTGCCCTGGCGCCGGAGCCGCCTACGAGGCCGCCCGTATTCGATTCGAACTCGGCGAGACCGTACGGCGCCGCCGCGAGGAACTTGGGCTCACTCAGGCCGAACTCGCTGAGCGAGCAGGACTCGAGCAACCGGCGGTGGATCGCTTCGAGGGGGGCGGCACCATGCCCACCATCCCCATGCTGGAACGCCTGGCCGAAGCACTCGAACTGCGGCTCAGCGTCCAACTCCAGCCGCTCTCCAGAGCCGGTTGACCACATTCGCCGACAACTGCACCACGTCGCACTCGACAACCAGCCGTGACTCGCACAGGCCGACACAGCAGGGCAGCCCCCCGATGAGCTTCGTGAGCCGTCCGGCCCGTTGCGGCGCCATCGAGCCCACCCGCTGACCGGCGAAGCGGTGGGCCATCTGATGCCCGCCCCGGACCGGGTGCCTTCCGGATCGGGTCGGCCGATCGCGCATGGCGCGGTGTTCGCCAGTAACGGCTCGATCAGCTCCTACCGCGCGTCGGTCAGGCCCGAGGGGTAGCGATCAGCAGGCATCCAGCCACCTGCCGGCACAAGCGCTCATCGTCACGCCGCGCTCAGTGATGGCCCACCTCTGGCAGGCGCGGTGGGAGCGCAAGCCCTTGTTGGGACGGCATGTCAGTGGCGATCTCTATCATGCTGCCCCAGAGATCATCCGTGCCGATTGGGGTCCCACCATGGAGCGTCACTTCGCGAGGATTGTCGATGGCCCGTTCGCCGGCCTTGATGCGGAGATCGTCTCTGTGGACGGTCAAAGGTTGACCGCGCGTGTGACGATCTTCGGTCGGGAAACAGCGGTGGAACTCCACCGGGACCAGATAGAGCATCCCGAGGACATACCGGTGCTGTGGTACGGCGAGAAGGAGGACGACGGGCAGGTCCTCGCGGGGCTGCGGGAGCAGATAGCGGCGCAATACGACGACCTCAGGTATGGGAGGAGGTTCGAGTTCTTCCTCGAGCGTGCCGACCTTCCGGAGGAGGACCTGGCCCAGGAGTGGGACGCTTACACCGCGTTGTGCACCGAGATTGACGCCGATGTGCAACGGCGCAAGGCGGTGGCGTTGCGCGCGTTCGATCAGGAGATCGCGCCGCTGCCGGCCGGTGAGGCGAGAAGGCGAGTGGCGGCCGACCCCAGCCGCTGGCTGCCGGCTGCGGCCGCCCGGGAGGAGCGCCGGTCGCGCTACCCGGGCATCGACCGCTCCAATACCGAAGAGCGGTTGCGGGCGGCGATATTAGGGGAGCCCGATCCGCCGCTGACGCTGTGGGAACGGGCCGACCGTCGGCGGGCCGCATCGCGTTCCGCCGCCGGACTGCGGGACTACGCGGTGTGGAAGGCGGCGAACCGACCGCAGGAGCAGGTGAGGTCGGCTGCTGCGGCCCAGGTGGAGCAGGAACGCGCCGCGATCGAGGAGCGCCTTGCTCGCGACTGGGGATTCCAGCTGCCCGACTCGATCTTCCGGTTTCGGGCGTTCCTGCTGTCCCTGGGCCCGGCCGAAAAGCAGGCCCTCGACGACCTGGAACTGTGCCCGTACGGGATCATGGACCTGTTCGATGATCCCGAACGCGGTTCCCGGCCCGGCATCGATGTGCGAGTACACGGCCGCTACTACCGTGACCCGCCCGAGTTCCTCACGTTCATGCACGGCGGCACCGACGGGCTGCATTTCGGGCTCTGGTACGACGACGGCCGCACCTGCACCGGAGTCGCCTCCTACTACAACAACGACGGTGGCGGCGTGGGCATCCCGTCGCGTACCCCTCTCGAGGCGGTCAGGTACACGCTCGAATGGGGATGGCGCCACCTCGGAGACCAGGATGATGAGCCGGCCGATCCCATGGACCCCGAGGTGGTCGCACGACGGCACCGGCTACGGCTCCTGCGCGAGATCCTGATGACCTTCGAGACCGGCGACCGCGACGAGCAGGGCGAGGACTACCACAACGCCTATGGACACTCCCCAGAACTGCTCGAGCACGGAGACCCGGATCGGATCGAAACCCTGGACGGCGGCGGCGCGCTCGTCGACGGTGACACCGCGATCAGGCGCGGCCGACAGAGACCATGGGACGACTACGACTTCTGCACAACCCTGCAGAAGGAGCTGACCGACGACCCGGCCGTCCGGGAAGCCCGCCTCACCGAGGCACGGCACCGCTGCGCCGCCGGACACCCCGCCGACGCTCTCACCCTCGGCCGTGACCTGCACTGGATCAGCGCGGGAGACCCCGAACTCGAACACCATGCGAACGAGCTGCTCACCATGGCCTACCGCGCTCTGGGACGCGACAACCTCGCCGCGATCGCCCAAGCCCACCACCGCCACCGCGATCTCCCCCAGGTGCACGTCCTCGAAGAGACCTGACGCACTCACCACCATCGCACTGCCGACCTGGACAGCGGGGCCGTCGCGAACGGAGCGGAGCGACGCTGCGAAGCCGGTTGACCACATTCGCCGATCTTGACCATCGTGGGCGAACAGCCCCGGCGAAAGACGTTCACGACCTCGAGTGGGATGGACGGTCAGAAGCGGCCCCAGGCGATCAAGGCGGTCAGCGCGAGCAGTACGACGTTGACGGCGACGGCCGCAGGCTCTTCGCGGCGAACGTGGGTGGCGGCGGCGCCGAGCATGGTGATCGCCAGGCCGGCGGCAGCCAGCGGGGTGAGGATCGGGGCGATGCCGGTGGCGGCGGGCAGGATCAGGCCGAGGGCGCCGAGAAGTTCGGCCACGCCGATCAGGCGGATCCGGGTGGGAGTGAAGTCCTCCACCCAGGGCAGCATGGGGCGCAGTCTCTCCTTGGGCAGGGTGGAATGCATGACCCCCGCCAGTCCGAAGACAGCGGCCAGGACGGCCTGCGGTACCCACAAGAACACGTTCACGTCAGTTGCTCCTTTCGCAGGTTCTTGGCCTAGTAGCGGCCGAGGGTGCCGCGGCGTCGGGCGAGGTGCTCGAGCCGGTTGAACAGGATCACCCCGGCGACGGTGATGAGCAGCGGCTGGACCAGCAGCCAGCCAAGACCCCAGCCGGTCGGGAGGGCGGCCAGGGAATGCCCGCCGAGCAGGATGTCCCGCATCGCCTCGATGCCGGGCGCGATGGGGACCGCGAGCCGGCTGAGGAAGGCGACCGGGTCGGGCATGGCGGCCAGGGGGACCAGGGTGCCGCCGGCGATGGCGTAGACGGCCACGGACAGCTGGGTGATGATCTCGATACGTTTGAGCACCAGTGTCAGCCCGCACAGGATGAGGGCCAGGCCGCAGGTGCCCAGCGTGATGGCGGCCAGCGGCACGATCACCTGCGCGTCGAAGGGCAGTCGCCCGCCCTGGAGGGTGATGGTGACCGCGCCGGTGGCCAGGACGGCCAGAGCGGTGGGCAGGGCGGAGATCACGGCGGCGACCTGGCGGCCGAGGATGAGCGCGGCCGAGGGCAGCGGGGTCAGGTAGGTCTGTTCCAGCACACCGGACTGGATGTCGCCCAGATAGCTCCAGAACACGCGGTTGACCTGCTCGTGGATGAAGGTCAGCGCCACCATGCCGAGCAGGACCGGGAGCAGGAGGTCCGCGCGCAGTTGCCCACGTCCCATGAACAGCACGATGAGCAGGTAGAACAGCGGGAACGTGGCCATCTGGATGAGGACTTCGCGCCATCCGGCGACGAGGTTGAGCAGGCCCTTGCGTACTTCCGCGGCGAATCCGCGAGCGAAGATCATGCCGTCTCCTGCAGGGCACGGCGGTGGTTGCGGACGAACAGCAGCCCGCCGGCGGCGGTGAGCGCGACCGTATGGGCGAGCAGCCAGGGCAGGGCGCCTCCGTTCCACGCTTCGGCCAGGGTCCGGTCCTGGAACAGCGTCTGGGTGAGCGCCTCGATGCCCAGCGTGGTGGGCAGGACCCTGGCCAGGGCCGCCAGCCAGTCCGGATAGAAGGCCAGCGGCAGGAACGACCCGTTGAGCAGCAGCACCAGTGCGGTGAACAGCGACTGCAGCGCCCCGATCATCGGGGAGACCAGTGCGAGGGCCGCCAGCAGGAACGTGAAGGCCAGCACGTTCGCTCCGAGCAGCAGGGCCGGCACCAGCGCCGCCCAGCGCATCGGGATCGCGATGCCGGCCACCAGTATGGGGACGAGCGCGGCGACCGCGGCCACGGCCAGGCCGAACACCGAGGCGGTGAGCAGCCGGCCGAGCATCGGCAGCCAGGGCGGCGCCGGGGTCATCTGCGCCTGGGCGAAGGTGCCGGCGCGTTTCTCCTCGATGAGGTCGGCCACCATCACCAATGCGGCGTACTGCAGGAACCAGTAGGCGCCGATCGCGACCAGGGTCCGTGGCAGGAGCTCTTGGCGCAGCTCGCCCTGGCCGAGCACGAACTGCAGGCCGAGGTACATGGTGGTGCTGATCAGCAGGGTGATGACGTGGCCGATCGGGTGGGCCAGCTGTATGCGCAGGCCCTTGCCGATCTCCGCGCGCAGGACGTCAAGCAGCATGGGACGCCTCGTTCACCAGGGCGAGGAACACATCCTCCAGGTCGGGCTGGACCTGGGTCAGCGACTCCAGGACGGCACCCTGGGCGCGCAGGCGCTCGACCACGTCGTACACCTCGTGCGGGTGGCTCACCCGCACGCTGATCGTGGTGACGCCGTCTCGGGTGACGGCGTCGAACCCGGGTGGCGCCGCGCCCTCGACGCGGATCTCGTACCTGTCCCGTTCGCGGAAGCTCGCCAGCAGCTGGTACGTGGGCAGGTCGGCGATGAGCCGTCCTTTGCGCATGACGGCCACCCGGTCGCACAGCTCCTGGGCCACGTCGAGCTGGTGCGTGGTGATCAGGATGGTGGTGCCGAGCTCGCGGGCCTGCTCGGTGATCCAGTTCTTGACGGTGCGGGTGGCCTCGACGTCGAGGCCGAGGGTCGGCTCGTCGAGCAGCACGATCGGCGGGTCGGCGATGAGAGCGGCGGCGATCGCGACCTTCTGCTGCATGCCGCGCGAGAAGCCGCCGACCTTGTCGTCGCGGCGCTCCCACAGCTCCAGGTCGGTCAGCAGGTCACGGGCGCGCTCGGCGACCTGGGCCTTGCGCAGGCCTTTGAGCCGGCCGAAGTACATGAGGTTCTGCCAGGCCGACAGGCTCCAGTAGACGTTGCGCGAGCCTTCCAGCACGGCGCCGAACTGTGCCATCGCGGCCGAGCGCTGCCGGGTCACGTCGAAGCCGCCCAGCCGGACCTGGCCGGAGGTGGGGGTCAGCAGGCCGGCCAGCATCTTGATGGTGGTGGTCTTGCCGGCGCCGTTGGGGCCCAGGAAGCCGAAGACCGACCCGGCGGGGATGCGCAGGGACACCTCGTCGACCGCCCTGACCTGCGCCGAGCCGTAGACCTTGGTCAACGCGTCGATTTCGATCATGTCATCCTCCTTGGTTCGGGGAACCCCGGCCCCCCCGGGCTGCGGGGCAGGAGGGCCGGGGCAGGCGGTCAGAGCTCGGCCAGAACCTCGATGTCCTCCGCCATGACGTCGCGGGCGACTGCGAACGCCGCGACGGCAGCGGGGGTGCCGGGCGCGGCCTGGCGGGCGGCCTGCAGGCTGGCGGCCGAGTCCCAGCGCCAGACGCCGACCCACGTCTCGTCGTTCAGCCGGCCGAGGCGCGCTTCGGTGAGGCCGGGCTGAGTGGCTCTGATGGCGGTGACCAGGGCGGCGTGCCGGGCCTGAACCTGCTCGGCGTCCGCGGGATCGGCCCGGAAGCGGGTGACGCTGATGACCGTCATGACTGTACCTGCTCTCTAGAGTTGACTTCTAGTTGCTGAATCTAGAGATAGACTCTAGCCATGAGTGATGTCAAGCGGACGAACAAGCGGGCTGAGAAGGCGAAGGAGACGCGCCGGCGCATCCTCGCGGCAGCATCGGAGTTGTTCGTGCAGGACGGATATGGCGCGACAAACCTGCAGGACGTCGCCGAGAAGGCCGGGGTCGCGGTGCAGACGATCTACTTCGTCTTCGGCAACAAGCGGGCGCTGCTCAAGGAGCTGGTCGACGTCACGATCGCGGGCGATGACGAGCCGGTGGCCACGATGGACCGGCCGTGGTACGTGGCGGCGCTGGCCGCGGGCACCGCCCAGGACATGCTGCGCGCCTACGTCGCCGGCACGACCTCGGTCCTGGAACGCGTCGCGCCGATCGGCCGGGTCCTGGAGGCGGCGGTCGCGAGCGACCCCGAGGTTGCCGCGCTGTGGCCGCACGACGTCGATCCCCGGCACGTCGTCCAGCAGGGCGCGGCCAGGGCGCTTGCCGGCAAACCCGGGGCGCGGGCCGAGGTGTCGGTGGAGGAGGCCGCCGACCTGCTGTACGGCCTGCTCAGCCCCGAGCTGTACCTGCTGTTCGTGCACGAGCGCGGCTGGACGCGCGAGCGCTGGGAACAGTGGGTCGGCGAGACCCTCCGCGCCCAGCTCTGCACCATGGGCGGGGACGGGTGATCATCCGTCCCGTCGCCCACGTCCTCGGCGGGCGTCTTCCGGTTCGACCGGATCGACGAAGCGGACATACAGGGCCGTACCTGGTCGAATTCGCGCCCACCGGCCAGGTCCGGCGACCGGTCTGCGCCGGTACTGCAAGGCTTGATCGGGTGTGGCCGCGACTGCGATGAGCGGTGTTCTTGGCGCGGGCCGCGCACGCCGCGCCGCAGTGGCGGCGTGAGGTGTCGCTGGTCAGGGCGAAGGTGCGGGTGCCGACGGCTCGAGGGTTTCCGTGGCACCGACACGAGATCCACAGCCGGGCCGCACGGGCAACGGGCAACGGGCAACCCTTCGGGCGCGGACGAGCAGGGGCCATCGCGGCGCATGACCTATGGGTAGGACGGTGTGCCCCATACCGGGTCACACCGTCCTCGGCAGAGCTAGTGGTGGGGTTGGGCGTGGTGTGGCAGCAGCCGTACCAGGACGCAGGAGGCCAGCAGAAGGGCCGCCACCACGCCGAGGCTGACCGTCGGGCCGGCGTGGAAGTAGACGGTGGTGAGGGCGGCGGCGCCGAGGCTGTTGGCCAGTTGCTGGGTGGCCGACAGCGAGCCGCTGGCGCTGCCGGACTCGGCCGCGTCGACGTCGCCGAGAGTGATCTGGTAGACGGTGCCGAAGCAGGTGCCCAGACCCAGGCCGATCACGAACACCGGCAGGATGAGCGCGATGCCGGTGAGGAGTATCAGGACGCCGGTCAGGGTGAGCAGCAGGCCGATGAGGATGAGCCTGCGGCCCAGCCGGGCGATGAACCGGTGCGCGGTGATCGAGGCGACCACGATGCCGGCGGCGACGGGCGCCAGCCCGAGGGAGGCTCCGGTGGGGGTGCGGCCGAGGTCGTTCTGCAGGTGAAGGGAGAGCACCAGCAGCAGGCCGGCGACGGCGGCGTTGAAGGCCAGGCCGAGGATCAGCCCGGAGGTGAAGCCGCGGTTGGTCAGCAGCGAGGGTTTGATGAGCGGCTGAGGTGCGGTGCGCTGGCGGCGGCAGAACAGGGCGAAGGACACCAGCCCGGCGCCCAGGCAGATGACCGGTGGCAGGCCCCAGCCGTGACTGGAGCCGTCGATCAGGCCGTACAGCAGGGTGAGCATGGTGACGGCGAGCAGGGCTGAGCCGGGTCCGTCGACGGTGACGGCACGGTCGCCGGGATCCGGGGGCAGCAGCCGTACGGCACAGCCGATCGCCAGGCCGCCGAGGGCGATGTTGATGAGGAACATGGCACGCCAGCCGAGGCCGAGCAGGTCGGCGTCTATGAGGAAGCCGGCGAGGATGGGGCCGCCGATGGCGGACAGGCCCAGGGCGGGGGCGAAGACGCTGAAGGCCGTGCCGATCTGGTCGCGAGGGAAGACGGCGCCGAGGATGCCGAAGCCCTGCGGGATGAGCAGGGCGCCGAACGCTCCTTGGAGCAGCCGGAACGCCACCATGGAGGTCGGGTCGAAGGCCAGGCCGCAGGCGATGGAGGCCAGGGTGAAGCCGGTGATGCCGATCAGGAACAGGCGGCGCCGGCCGTACTTGTCGCCGAGCCGTCCGCCGACCACCAGCAGCACCCCCATGGCCAGGGCGTAGGCGGCGCCGAGCCACTGGATGAGAGCCTGTCCGCCGTTCAGGTCGGCGGCGATGGCGGGGGCGGCGATGTTGGTGATGGTCGAATCCAGCAGGTCGAGGATGGCGGCGAACAGCACGACGGCGAGGACGGCCCAGCGCCGGCGCGCGGAGGTGGATGCAGGCGCGGGGGCCACAGGGGTGCGCATGAGGACTTCCTATGAGGGTGAAGGGGGATGAGCCCCGGCCCGAGCAGGGCGGGGCGTGGGTGGATGACGCTCATCGGGCGTCGAAGGCGGCGACGTTCTCCGCGGCCCACTGGGCGAAGGTGCGGGCGGGAGTGCCGAGGAGCGTCTGGGTGGTCTCGGCGATCGGGGCGGGACCGGCGGTGGCGGCGGCCCACAGGTCCAGCAGCGAGCCGGCGTAGGGGGCGGACATCCAGCGGGTCATCTGCTGCTCGGCCTCGGCGCGGGTGATCTGCAGGAGGGGGATCTCGCGGCCGATCGCGCCGGACAGGATGACCAGTTGCTCGCGGAAGGTGAGCGATTGCGGCCCGGTGAGGGTGAACTGACGGCCGGTGAGCGCGTCGCCGGTCAGGGCGGCCACGGCGAGGTCGGCGAGGTCGTCGGAGTGGATGGGCGCTATGTGCGCGTCGGGGTAGGCGAGCTGGATCGGCTGGTTCTGGCCGATGAGGTAGGACCAGCCGAGCGCGTTGCTGGCGAAGGCGTCCGGCCGCAGGAAGGTGCAGGTCAGGCCGGAGGCGGTCAGGGCGCGTTCGACCTGGAGGCTGTGGGAGGCCAGCGGGTCGGTCTCGGCGCCGGGGGCCGTGACGGAGGAGGACGACAGCAGTACGACGTGCTCGACGCCGGCGGCCTGGGCGGTCTTGACGAAGGCGTCGACACCGGCGGGCTCGGGGTAGAGGAAGACCTGGCGGACGCCGTCCAGCGCGGCGGGGAAGGTGCCGGGCTGGTCGAGCTTGAGCTCGGCGATCTCGACGCCGGCCGGGGCGGTCAGGCCGGTGGGGTCGGCGCTGCCGGCGCGGGTGGGCAGGCCCGCGGTGACCAGGCGGTGGATGACGGCCTGGCCGACCTTGCCGCGGGCGCCGGTGATGAGGATGGTCATGGTGACTCCGAAGGTAGTTGGTGCGTGAAGACACATGCATGCTGACATGCACATAAATTCGTGTCAACACATGTCTTGCTGGTTGCACAGAGATACGATGAGGGCATGGATGAGACAGCGACAGCCGAGGACCTGCTCAACGCCGTGGGACCGGCCTTCTCCAAGTTGCGCCGCACCTCGTTGCTGGAGGTCGAGAACGCCATCTCGGCCAAGGATCTGAGCAGGACGCTCGTGCTGAACCTGGTCCTGGAGCACACCACCGGTCAGGACAAGGAGGTGACCGTCGGCGCGATAGCGGAGCTGCTGGCAGTGGACCCCTCGGTCGCCAGCCGCATGGTGAGCGACAACATCAAGGCGGGCTACCTGATCCGCACCGCTTCCCAGCAGGACGGCCGGCGCACCGTGCTGGAGCTGAGTCCGGCGGGGGTGGAGCTCATGGAGCGCTTCCGCCGCCACCAGCGTGAGGCGTTCGAGTACATCACCGCCGAGTGGAACGAGGGCGACCGGCTCGAGTTCGCCCGGCTGATGCTCAAGTACGTCGATTCCCTGGCCCAGCTCCGCGACCGCACGAGCAGGTAGGCATCGGGGCCCGGGTCCGGGCGGCCCTCTGCCCGAAAATGCCTTTGGGCCTGGTGGGGAGCACCCCTATCGTGGGCCGGTGACTACTCAGGTGATCGTGTTGAACGGCGGCTCCAGCTCGGGCAAGTCCGGGATCGTCCGGTGTCTGCAGGCGGTCCTGCCGGATCCGTGGCTCGCCCTCGGGGTCGACACGCTGGTCGAGGCGATGCCGGCGTCCATGCAGGGATCGGACGCGGGCATCGAGTTCGCTCCGGACGGCGGGGTCAGTGTCGGGCCGCAGTTCATGATGCTCGACCGGGCGTGGGCGGAAGGGGTCGCCGCGATGGTCCGTGCGGGCGCCCGGGTCATCATCGACGACGTCTTCCTCGGCGGAGCCGCCTCCCAGGAGCGGTGGCAGAAGGCTCTTGCCGGGCTGGACGTGCTGTGGGTCGGCGTCAAGTGCGAGAGCGCGGTCGCCGCGGGCCGGGAGATCGCCCGGGGAGACCGGGTCCGGGGGATGGCGGAGTTGCAGGCGGAGGTGGTCCACCAGGGTGTGACCTATGACCTGGAGGTGGACACCACGCGTACCGAATCCCTGGAGTGCGCGCGGACCATCGCCGCGCGGGTCAGGTGACGGAGCCCATGACGTCCCCCGCGTACGAGCTGCGCCCCGCCACCCCCGCCGACTACGACCCCATAGCCGCCGTCGTCGACGAGTGGTGGGGCCGGCCGGTCCTGCCCTCCCTGCCCAGGCTCTTCCTCGACCACTTCCACCGCACGAGCCTGATCGCGGAGGGCCCCGCGGGCATGGCGGGGTTCCTGATCGGCTTCATCTCCCCGTCCGAGCCCGACGAGGCGTACATCCACTTCGTCGGCGTCTCCCCGGAGGCCAGGACGGGCGGCGTGGCCCGCGCCATGTACGAACGCTTCTTCGACCTGGCCCGCCGCCACGACCGCCGCGTCGTGAAGGCCATCACCTCGCCCGTCAACCAGACGTCCATGGCGTTCCACCGGCGCATGGGGTTCGAGGTCAGCGAGCCCGTCCCCGGCTACAACGGCCCGGGAACCGCCCTGGTGACCTTCAGGCGAAGCATCTCTGATCAGTAGGCGCTCCACGGGACCGGTGACCGCGATCAGCCTCCGATGTCACTTTGCGTGACGCATAGCGTGCGTACCGTATGCATGTCCCGAAATCGGGAATGGCACACGACGATCTCATGCGCAAGGAGGAGCGGTGGCCGGACGTCGCGACCGGATAGGGCTGACCGGTGAGCTGATCGCCGAGTTCGCCGGCACGATGGTGCTCATTCTGTTCGGCGTCGGCGTGGTCGCCCAGGTGGTCGCGGGCAAGCTCGGCGACCACGACAGCATCGCCTGGGCGTGGGGCATCGGTGTCACGCTGGGCGTCTACGTCGCAGGCCGGACCACGGGCGCGCACCTCAACCCGGCGGTCACGCTGGCGTTCGCGGTCTTCCGCGGCTTCGCCTGGGGCAAGGTCCTGCCGTACGCGCTGGCGCAGACGGCCGGGGCCTTCATCGCGGCGCTCATCGTGCGCTGGAACTACACCGAGGTGCTGGCCATGGTGGACCCCGGGCACACGATCAAGACCCAGGGCGTCTTCTCGACCCTGCCCGGCAACGGGGTGCTGCCGGTGGACATGTGGGGCGGGTTCCGCGACCAGATCATCGGCACCGCCATCCTGCTCTTCGTCATCTTCGCCGTGTCCGACGTCGCCAACATGGCCCCCAGCGCGAACCTCGGGCCCGTCGTCGTCGGCCTGCTCATCGTGGGGATCGGCATGTCCTTCGGCACCGACGCCGGCTACGCGATCAACCCCGCGCGCGACTTCGGGCCGCGCCTGGCGAGCTACCTCACCGGCTACGCCACCGCCTGGCGAGATCAGTACGGCGATCTGTACTTCTGGGTGCCGATCGTCGCCCCGCTGATCGGCGGTCTCATCGGCGCCGGCCTCTACCAGGCGGGCATCGCCCGGTTCCTGCCGCCGAGCGAGGAGCGCGGGATC
This sequence comes from Nonomuraea sp. NPDC004186, assembly GCF_053603495.1. Classification (NCBI taxonomy): domain Bacteria; kingdom Bacillati; phylum Actinomycetota; class Actinomycetes; order Streptosporangiales; family Streptosporangiaceae; genus Nonomuraea; species Nonomuraea sp. NPDC004186. The sequence goes on from NZ_JBSGFQ010000021.1 coordinate 68,784, forward strand.
GTGCAGCCGGTGGAGATCTGACGGAATCTTGCAGAGGAGAAAGACATGCCCGAGTTCGTGGGAGCCGTCGACCAGGGCACCACCAGCACCCGATTCATGCTCTTCGATCATGACGGCGCCGAGGTCGCCAAATACCAGCTCGAACACGAGCAGATCCTGCCGAAGGCGGGCTGGGTCGAGCACAACCCGATAGAGATCTGGACCGTGACGGCGGCCGTGATCCAGACGACGATCCAGCGTGCCGGGCTGCACGCCAAGGATCTGGCGGCCTTGGGCGTCACGAACCAGCGCGAGACCACGGTCGTCTGGAACCGGCGGACCGGCCGCCCGTACTACAACGCGATCGTGTGGCAGGACACCCGTACCGACCGGATCGCCGCCGCGCTGGAGCGGGACGGGCGCGGGGAGGTCATCCGCGACAGGACGGGCCTGCGGCCGGAGGCGTACTTCTCCGGCGGCAAGATCCAGTGGATCCTGGAGAACGTGGAGGGCGTCCGCGCGGACGCGGAGCGGGGCGAGGCCGTCTTCGGCAACACCGACACCTGGACCCTGTGGAACCTCACCGGCGGCGTCAAGGGCGGCGTGCACATCACCGACGTGACCAACGCCAGCCGGACGATGCTGATGGACCTGGAGACGCTCGACTGGGACGACGAGCTGCTGTCGTTCTTCGGGATTCCGCGCCGGATGCTGCCCGAGATCCGGCCGTCGGCCGACCCCGCGATGTACGGGACCACGCTCCCGTACGGGCCGCTCGGCGGGGAGGTGCCGATCAGCGCGATCCTGGGGGACCAGCAGGCGGCCACCGTCGGCCAGGTCTGCTTCGCGCCCGGCGAGGCCAAGAACACCTACGGCACCGGCAACTTCCTGCTGCTCAACACCGGCACCGACCGCGTGCGCTCGCGCAGCGGGCTGCTCACCACGCCGGCCTACAAGTTCGGGGACCAGCCGGCCGTGTTCGCGCTGGAGGGGTCCATCGCGGTGACCGGCTCGGCGGTGCAGTGGCTGCGCGACCAGCTCCACGTCATCACCTCCGCGGAGCAGAGCGAGGCCCTGGCCCGGCAGGTGGAGGACTCCGGGGGGATGTACTTCGTGCCGGCGTTCTCCGGGCTGTTCGCCCCCTACTGGCGCGCCGACGCCCGCGGCGTGATCGTCGGCCTGTCGCGCTTCAACACCGACGCCCACCTCGCCAGGGCCGCTCTGGAGGCGATCTGCTACCAGAGCCGCGACGTCGTGGAGGCGATGCAGCAGGACTCCGGGGTGGTCCTGGACGTGCTCAAGGTGGACGGCGGCATCACCATGAACGACCTGTGCATGCAGCTCCAGTCCGACATCCTCGGTGTCCCGGTCAGCCGCCCGGTCGTGTCGGAGACCACCGCGCTCGGGGCCGCGTACGCCGCCGGGCTCGCCTCCGGATACTGGAAGGACATCTCGGAGCTGCGGGCGCACTGGGCGGAGGACCGCCGCTGGGAGCCCCGGTGGAGCGAGGAGCGGCGGGAGGAGGCGTACGCGGGCTGGAAGAAGGCCGTGACCAGGTCGTTCGACTGGGTCTAGCTCACGACGTCCTTGCGCCGGAAGCGCCGGAACGCGAGCGCGATCAGGAGGGCCGCGTACGTGACCGACACCGACGCCCCCTTCGCCATGCCGCTCCAGTCCAGCTCCGGCATCAGCGCGTCGAGCCAGGCGTTGTTCCAGAACGTGGGCAGGAACTCGCGCAGCGAGCCCAGCGCCTCCACCGCCTGCAGGATGTTGCAGACGATCCAGAGCCCGACCGCCCCGCCGACCGCGCCGAGCGGGGAGTCGGTCATGGTGGAGACGAGGAACGCGAGCGCGGCCACCACCAGCTGGCTGACCAGCGCGTACCCGATCACGATGCCGAAGCGCGGCAGCACGTCCAGGGCCGGGATCGTCTCGCCCGTGCCGGGCACCTGGATGTCGTTCCAGCCGAACGCCAGCGTGCCCGCGAGCAGCGCCATCAGCGGCAGGCAGATCACCGCCGCCGCCGAGTAGCCCAGCGCCACGATCAGCTTCTGGCGCAGCAGCCGGTCGCGGGGGACCGGCGCGGCCAGCAGGTAGCGCAGCGACGACCAGTTGGCCTCGCTGGCGACAGTGTCGCCGCAGAACAGCGCGACCGCCACCACCAGCAGGAAGCTGGCCGACACCGACAGGGCGAAGGCGGCGAAGTTCAGGCCGCTCGCCGTCGCCAGGTCCGAGATGCGCAGCGACGACTGCCCCTGCCCGCTCGGCTGCGGCCCGAACTGGAACGCGATCACCAGGATCCACGGCAGCGCCAGCAGCAGCCCGAACATGACCAGCGTGCGCCGCCGCTTGAACTGCCTGACGATCTCCACGCGCAGCGGCAGCGTGCGACGGGGCGCGTAGCCCGGCGCGGCGACGGTCATGACTTGTCTCCGATGAGGTCGAGGAACACGTCTTCCAGGCGCGGCCCGTGCCCGTTGGAGGGGACGGTGGCCGAGGTGAGCAGCAGCGACACCGGCCCGGCCGAGACCAGGCGGCCCCGGTGCATGACCACGACGTGGCTGCAGGTCTGCTCGACCTCGGCCAGCATGTGGCTGGAGACGATCACGGTACGGCCGTCCTGCGCGTAGCGCTTGAGCACCTCGCGCATCTCCCGGATCTGGGGCGGGTCGAGACCGTTCGTGGGCTCGTCGAGCACCAGCAGGTCAGGAAGCCCGAGCATGGCCTGGGCGATGGCGAGCCGCTGGCGCATGCCCTGCGAGTAGGTGCGGACGGCCCGGTCCAGGGCCTTGCCCAGGCCGGCGATCTCCAGCGCCTCGTCGAAGTGCGCGTCGGCGGCGGGCCGCCCGGTGGCGGCCCAGTACAGCTCGATGTTGTCCCGCCCGGACAGGTGCGGCAGGAACCCCGGCCCCTCGACGAACGACCCGAGCCTGGACAGCACGGGAGCCCCGGGCGTGACGCGGTCACCGAAGATCCGGATCTCGCCGCCGTCCGGCTGGATGAGGCCCATCATCATGCGCATCGTGGTCGTCTTGCCCGCGCCGTTCGGTCCGAGCAGGCCCAGGACCTGGCCCCGCTCGACGCGGAACGACAGCCCGTCCACGGCCAGCTCGCCGTTCCGGTACGCCTTGGTCAGCCCGCTGATCTCCAGCGGCACGTCCTTGTCGCCGGCCCCGTCCTGCCGTTCGCCGCTCTCCAGGACGGCGGGTGCGGTCCGGCGGCGGGACGGGACGCGCCCCGTCGCCAGCAGCACGGCGGCGACGACCACGGCGGCCAGCGGCATCGCCCACACCCACCACGCCACCCCGGTCGGCGGAGCGGCGAGCGTGCGCACCGTCGGCACGGCGAGCGCGGGGGAGGCCAGGGACACCTGGTACGAGGCGGGCTCGGCGGCGGTGGCGAAGCCCATGTCCGTCGTGGTCAGGACCAGCCGGAGCCGGTGGCCCGCGGCGAAGCGGTAATCCACGGCGGGCAGGGTGACGGTGACCTCCGCGCTGCCCGCGCCCTCCGGGATCGTCACCCGGACCGGCGCCACCAGCCCGGCGGGCAGGGCGGGCGGCTGGGTGCCGTCGGCCACGTCGTACAGCTTGGCGAACAGCGTCGCCTCGCCCTTGCCCGACACCTTGACCCTGACCGTGGAACTGCCGGTGAGCTGGAGCGGGGCGGTGAGCGGACGGGACTCGAACGCGGCGCTCTGGCCCGGCATGTCGATGGACACGCCGGCGCCGGCCTGGCTGCCGCCCAGCAGGCCGCCGATGCCGGGCACCGTCGAGATGGAGGCGGGCGCGCCGCCGGGCGGGTTGACGATGTTCTGGGCGGGGCCGTTCAGCTGGACCGTGGTGGTGTCGGTGCCGGTCAGGCCGGGGTAGGAGGCGGCCTCCGGGTGCAGGCGGATGCGCTGGCGGGTGCCGGGGTCGCGTCCGCCGTCGCGCGTCACCGTGAACGCGCTCACCGCCGGGGCGGACTCGTCACCCTTCAGGTAGCGGGCGAACCAGGCCGTGGACTGCTCGAACACCCAGTCCGCCTCGCCGTTGCCGCCGTCGTGCCCGCCGTCGAACCAGGCCAGGCTCACCGGCGTGCCGGCGGCGGCGATCGCCTTGGCGTTGGCGTCGGCGTGGCCGAGCGGGAAGAGCGAGTCGCGCTGGCCCTGGATGAGCAGGGTCGGCGCCTTGATCTGGCCGGCCACGGTGATCGGGCTCGACTTGCGCAGCAGGGCGACGGCCTCCGGCGTGGCCTTGCCGTCCTTGGCGACCTGCTGGTAGACGTCGCAGATCGCGGGCAGGAACCTGCCGCACCGCGCCTGCTCGGGCGTCAGCGGGCCGGCGGCTGCCTGCCGCTCGCCCCGCCCCGCGAAGCTGTCCAGGGAGACGCCCTGGCCGAAGAAGATGCCGGCCCACATGCGCTTGAAGACCCCGTGCGCGGCGTCCTGGCCGATGGCGGCGGGACCGGCGCCCTGCGCGGCGGCGTTGGGGAAGAGCGCGTCGGCCAGGTCGGCCCAGGTGATCTGGGGGACGATGGCGTCGACCCGGTGGTCGTAGGCGGCCGTCATCAGGGAGATGGCGCCGCCGTACGAGCCGCCCGCGATGCCCACGCGCGGGTCGTTCGCCGCGTCGAGCTGGACCTCCGGCCGCTTGGCCAGCCAGTCGATCAGCTGCTTGACGTCCTTGACCTCGTAGTCGGGCGAGTTGAGCGCGATCTCGCCGGTCGAGCGCCCGAACCCGCGCGCCGACCAGGTCAGCACGGCGTAGCCCTGCTGGGCGATCCGGACGGCCTGGTCCCGCACGCTCTGCTTGCTGCCGCCGAAGCCGTGCCCGATAAGTACGGCTGGAGCCTTCCCGCCGTCGGGCGGCGGGAAGAAGGTCGTATCGAGCTCCACCCGTTGGTCGTCGCCGGGTCCGTCGACGACGCTGATTGTCTGGTCCTGGCCCCGCACCCCAGGAGCCGACGGCCACACGAGCCACGTCGTCACCCCGATGAGGGCGAGCGCCGCTACCAGCGCGGCCACACGCTTCATGACGGTGAGCCTACTTTCCGCACCTGAGAGATCCCTGAGATCAAGGCCTGAGCTGCGGGATCAGGCCAGGATGGCGTAGACGGTCGTCGCGTGGGCGGCGGTCTCGGCGCTGCCCGCGGCCATGAGGGTGACGTCGGAGAAGGCCAGGGTGCGGCCCAGTTTCGTGATGCGGACGTCGATCAGGACGTCCTTGCCCATCACCGGCCGCTGGAACGTCGTCGACTGCTGCACCGTGGTCATCGGCACGAACCCGCCGCGCGCCGAGGAGATGGCGATGACGGTGGCGGTGTCGGCTGCCGCCATCATCGCCTGGCCGCACAGGCCGCCGCCCTCCCGGGCCAGGTCGTCGGACCACGGGAGCCGTACGACGGCGTGGCGCTCGCCCACCTCCTCCACGCGCAACCCGAGCCGCTGGATCCAGGGGGCGAAGTATTCCTGGAGGATCGCCTCTGCGTCTGCTGGAGTCACGCGCTCATGATGCCCGCCGGAGCGCCGCGCCGACCCCGACCGCTTCGACATCGCCCGCACCCCGAACGACCACGTCAGCTTCGGGTTCGGACCCCACGTCTGCCTCGGCGCCCACCTGGCCCGCGCGCAGTTCCGCTCGGTGTTCACGGAGCTGCTGCGCGAGTGGGACGTCGAGCCGGCGGGCAGCCCGCGACGGCTGACGTCCAACTTCCAGAACGGCCTCAAGCACCTCCCGGTACGGCTGACGAGAAGGCGCCCCTGACCGGCCCCGGCCCACCGAAAACCAGCGGCGCCGCGATCAAGGGCTCGCCTACGCTGCCCCCATGGACTATGTGGACGTCAACAGGGCCAACTGGGACGGACGGGTCCCCATCCACGTCGCCAGCGACTTCTACGACGTCGAGGGCTTCAAGGCGGGCCGGAGCCCGCTGCGGTCGTTCGAACGGGACGAGGTCGGCGACGTGACCGGCCGCCGCCTGCTGCACCTGCAGTGCCACTTCGGCCTGGACACCCTGTCCTGGGCCAGGCTCGGCGCCGAGGTGACCGGCCTCGACTTCTCCGCGGCCGCCATCGAGCAGGCCCGGGCCATCGCCGCCGAATGCGGCATCCCGGCGGAGTTCGTCACCGCCGACGTCTACGACGCGGTCGAGGCGCTCGGCGGGGCCACGTACGACATCGTCTACACCGGCCTCGGCGCGCTGGTGTGGCTGGCCGACCTCGAGAACTGGGCGCGGACGGTCGCCGCGCTGCTCAAGCCGGGCGGATTCCTCTATCTCGCCGAATTCCATCCGTTCGCCAACACCATGGACGACGAGACGGGCACCACCGTCACCACCGACTACTTCGACCGAGGCCCCCACGTCTGGGAGTACCCGCACACCTACACCGGCAGCGAAATCCTGGAGCACCAGACCTCCGTGCAGTTCCAGCACGGCCTCGGTGAGGTCGTCAGCGCGATCGCGGCGGCGGGCCTGCGGGTCGAGTTCCTGCGCGAGCACGACCGCACGTACTTCCGCCGCTTCGGCACGCTGGTCGACTGCCAGGAGGGCTTCCGGCTCCCGGAGGGTGCCCCCAGGATCCCGCTCCTGTACTCCCTGCGGGCCTCGGCGGTAGTCTGACCTGCCAAGACATTGCCTGGCATTACCCCAGCAACAGCTCAACGCAGGGAACCGTAAGATTCACTCCCGTGAAGTCTCCAGCATCTCTCAAGAGGGCCGCCGAGTGGGCCCTGCCGTACTGGACCAGGGGCCAGGCGGGGCGTGAGACGCCGCAGGATCTGTTCAGGGTGCTCTATTTCGGCTGGCTGGTGGCGTTCACGCTCAAGCTGCTCGGCTCGGCGTGGGACGTTTCATGGCACTTCAAGTGGCTGCGGGACGACCTCGCCCCGCCCCACCTGCTCAACTCCGCCGGCACGGCCATCGCCGTCGCGCTGACCATCATCCACGGTTACACCGGCTACGGCGTGGACAAGGCGGCGCTGCGGCTGATCCAGTGGGGCACCGGGATCTTCCTGGTCGCGGTCCCGCTCGACCTGATCAACCACCGGGTCAACGGGCTCGACATCACCTCGTGGAGCCCGTCGCACATCATGCTCTATCTTGGAACGTTTTTCATGATCGCGGGCGTGCTCCGCGGCTGGTTCATGGGCGCCGGAGCTCGGCCGCCGGGGCGGGAGCGGACCGTCGTGCTGGGCGCGTTCTTCGCGTTCTTCCTGGAGAACGTGCACTTCCCCGAGCAGCACCAGGAGTACGGCATCCTGTCGATCGGCGCCTGGGACAACCACGCGACCTACGCCGAGCAGATCCTGCTCCAGTTCGCGGCCGACCAGATGGGGCGGCCGGTGGACCGGCCGATGATGGTCGCGTTCTCGCTGCCCGTCCCCGACTTCCTCTATCCGGTCTACGCGGTGGTCGTCGGCCTGTCGGTGCTGGTCGTGGCCAGGCTGCTGATCGGCAGGTTCGGGGCCGCGACGCTGGTGGCGGGCGCCTACGTGGGGGTCCGCACGCTGCTCTGGCCGCTGCTGACGTTCACCGGGTTCCCGCCGTCGGCGGTGCCGTTCTTCCTGGTCGTGGCGGGGCTGGTGGTGGACCTCGCGTTCCTGGTGCGCATGCCGTACGTACGGGCCGTGCTCGGGAGCGTCGGCGTCACGGCCGCGGCCTACGGCGCGCTGGCGGCGCAGAGCGCGATCATGGGCGGCGTGTACAGCGCGATCAAGGGCCAGAAGGGGCTGCTCGGAGCGCCTCCACTGGCCACGTCGTCGGCCGTCTGGGCGGGGCTCGGCCTGCTGGCCGTCTGGCTGGCGGTCGAGTGGCTGGCCGCCAGGCGGCGCGGGTCTCAGCCGATCGAGGCCCGGGTGATCGCCACCGCCACGCCGTAGGCCAGCCCCATCACGCCCACCTCGGCCGCCGCCCAGCCCACCAGGGCGGTGGCCCGGCCTTTGCGGATGGCGGGCATCAGGCGGAAGCGGATGTGGGCGGCCAGCGGCACCAGCGCCGCCACCAGGACCGTCTTGATCACCACCAGCACGCCGTAGTGGCTGGTCAGCAGGGCGTCGGGCAGCGTCACGCCGGGGGTGAGGGCCATCGTGCCGAGCCCGTTGACCAGCCCTGACAGCCCGACCAGGAGCAGGCACACCGTGGCGATCCTGGAGAACCTGGGCAGCACCACGGCCAGCAGTTCCCGATGCGGCGCCACGAACACGGCCGTGGCCGCCAGCCCGCCCGCCCACGCGGCAGCGCCCATCACGTGGATCTCCATCGAGACCATGATGGGGTCGTGCCAGACCGAGTTGACGGCGTGCCCGGTGACGGGGATGGGCAGCAGCCCGAACAGCGCCACGATCACCCGCAGCTCGGCCGGCACCTTCTCGCCGAACCGCACCGCCATGAGCCCGATGCCGGCCGCCGCCAGCGCGCACGCCGCGCTGAACAGCAGCCCCTGACCGGTGCCGACGGTCTCGACGTAGCCGGCGATCATCCCGAACGTGGGCACGCTGCCGGGATTGAGCTCGGCCGTCTGGAACACGATGGTGAGCAGCGCGCAGATCGCCCACGCCCAGGCGGCCAGCACGGCCAGCGGCCGCACCCTGAGCATGACGGGCTCGGTCCGCTCGGGGGCATCGAAGCCGAGCAGCTTGGGCAGCAGGCTCAGCCCGACCACGGCCACGGCGGCCAGGTCGAGCAGCACTCGCACGACGGGCAGCCCGAAGGACACCAGCGGGCCGGGCATGGGGATGCCGGGGACGGCCTCCTGGGCGGTGAACGTGCTCGCCGCCACCGCGGCGACGACCGCGCAGACGCCGAACGCCCCGGCCACCAGCCGGCCGCCGACCCGCTGCCGGGGGAGGGGAGGCGCGGTGACGGTCATGCCCGGGCCTCTTCGCCGGCGGCATCGTGCCCGGCATCCGGCTGGGCCTCTCCGGCGGAGCCCGGGGCGGGCGCGGCCGGGCGGGGGCGGCGCAGCGCCACCGCCGTGCCGGCGGCGAGCAGCAGCAGCGCGCCCACGATCCACACCACGGCCATGCCCGCGCCGCCGTTGGCGGCCGCCTCGGCGGCCTGCGCACTCGCGTCCTGCGGCGCCTGCCCGGTGGCGCCCTGGCCCGTGTTCTGGGCCGGGCCACCGGTCCCGGCCGCGAGGGTGAAGGTGATCTTTCCGGTGACCGGGTGGCCGTCGGCCGACAGGATCCGGTAGCCCACCGTGTACGCGCCCCCGGACGGCAGCGGCTTGACGCGTACCGACACCCGCTCCGCGGCGACCTCCGCGGACCCGTCCGCCCACGAGGACCCGTCCGGGCCCGTCACGCCCACCTGCGCGTAGCCCTGCCGCACCGCCTGGTCGAACACCAGCGTCACCCGCGCGGGCGCGGCCGGCAACGTGGCACCGTCCTTGGGGTCGCTGCTGAGAAGCACGTTGTGCGCCTGTGCCGCGGGAGGGGCGATCCCGGCGGCGGCGAAGGCGAGCAGCAGGACCGTGAGTAGCCGCCTCAAAGATCAAAACCTTCCAGCAACGACGAAACGAACCCGTATATGGTCCCATCCATGACAGACCTGTTTGCCGGCACGGCCCCCTACTACGCGAAGTACCGGCCCGACCACGGGGATCAGGCGATCGGGCACCTGGCGAGGACGTTCGGCCCGGACGGCACCGTGCTCGACCTCGGCTGCGGTCCCGGCACGGTGGCGATCCCGCTGGCGCCCGCCGTGCGCGAGATCCTGGCCGTCGATCCCGACGAGGAGATGCTGGAGACGGGCAGAGGGCTGGCGGCGGAGGTGCGGAACATCCGGTGGCTGCGCGGCGACTCGACGAGGCTGCGCGAGCTCCCGGCGTTCGACCACATCGTCATGGGCAGGTCGTTCCACTGGATGGACCGCCGCGCGGTGCTGGCCGACCTGGACGAGCTGCTGCCGCCCGGCGGGGTCGTGGCCCTCCTCGGCCCGGGCCGCGAGCCCCAGGAGGAGCCCTGGGAGCCGACGATGCGCCGGGTGCGCGAGGAGTTCGACGCGAACACGTTCACGGCCACCGGCTCCTTCCAGGTCAGCGGCGAGCACCCCCACGACGTGCTGGTCACCACGCCGTTCAGCGACCTGGAGTCCGCCACGTACGAGCACCGCCTGACGTACGACGTGGACGCCGTGATCGGCCTGCAGCTGTCCTACTCCTACAGCTCCCCGGCCCGCCTCGGCGACCGGCTGGAGCCGTTCAAGGAGGCGGCCAGGAAGGCGCTGCTCGACCTCGACCCCTCGGGGACATGGGAGCACACCGAGGTCACCGAGGTGCTGATCGCCCGGCGGCCGACCGGCTAGATGCCCATCGCCCGCCAGATCCGCCGGGTGACCGGGTTGATCAGGCCGATCTCCGTGCACAGCTCCCGCGTCCTGCCCACCGAGTCGCGGATCTCCTGCTTGGCGGCGGGATTGCGCAGGTAGATGTCGGCGACCACGTGGGCCGGGATGCGGAAGCGCCGGATCATCGGCCCCGGGGGCGCCAGCATGATCCGGGCCATCACGCCCAGGATGACGGGGGAGATGACCCCCAGCAGGAGCCGCCGGTACGCGGGCATCCGGGGCACCCGGTTGCGCAGGTAGTGCCGGGCGAAGGAGATGTGCCTGGCCTCCTCCGCGATGTGGATCCGCATGATCGTCTCTTCCAGCGGATGATGCGCCCGCTCGTCCTTCAGCACCTTGCGCTGCACGTGGTCGATCGGGTCCTCGCCGCCGAGCACGAACACGAAGAACAGCTCCGTCGAGATCAGCGGGATCCACGGCGCCACCTGAGCGATCAGCGACAGCGGCCCGGGCATCCCGCGGATCGGTAAGCCGGTGCGGTTCACGAACTCCTGGAACATCATCCCGTGATGTCCCTCTTCGATGGTCTCGTGGTAGACGTACCGGAACTCCGGCGACCCGTTCGGCAGCCGGTAGGCGTAGTTGAGCAGCCCGCGCTTGAGCAGGTTCTCGAACTGCAGCCCGACCTTCATCGCGGTGGCCACCCGCCACAGCCCGATCGCCGCCCGCACCTCGGGCGGGCGGCTGCGGTACCACGGGTGTCCGCCCAGTTTGTCGACCTCCGGCAGCTCCCAGCGGGGGTCTGCCGGGTCCACGGCGAACTCCGGGTCATCCCACGGGATGTCCCGGTACGGCTCCCAGTGCTTGTCGACCGACGCCTTCGAGAGCCGTTCGATGACCGCTCGGTAGGCGCTCCTGCTGGCGACCTGCTCGTCGCGTTCGCGGGCGGCGGCAGAGCTCGGTGCGGATGCCATCACGTGCTCCTCTCCTCGCCGCTAATTGTACGGAGCATCCAATAGCGTCGGAAGAGGGGAGGGTCACAGGGTTTCCGCAGAGAGCCCGAGCTCGGCCGCGGCGGCCGTACGGATCAGCGTGTTCACCTTGCGCCTGGTCAGCACCTTGGGATGCGCGTGCGTCTGGATCGCGAGCCCGTCCACGAGCGCGAGAATCCGCCACGTGGATGCGTCGGGGTCGTCGCACTTGAACTCGCCGCACGACACGCCCGCCTCGATGATCGCGCGCATGACCAGCCGGCCCCGGGAGTCGAGGCGGCGCGAGATCTCCTCCAGTTCCTGGTTGCGCATCGCCTCGGACCACGCGTCGATCCACAGCCGCCATCCCTCGGTGGGGATCGCCGGGGAGGAGAGCCTGAGCAGGGTGCGCAGCCGTTCGAGCGGCGTGCCCTTGGACTCCTCGATGTGTTCGAGCGAGTGGAGATGCTGGCGGGCGGCGTAGGTGAAGGCCTGCGCGAACAGCCGATCCTTGGTCTCGAAGTGGTAGAACAGCAGCGCCTGACTCACCCCGGCGGCCCTGGCGATGTCAATGGTCCGGGTATGCCCGAACCCGCGCTCCGCGATGACCTCGCAGGCCGTCTTCAGCAAATCCTCGCGCCGTAATCGGCTGAACCCTGAAGTCACAGCGAGTAACTCACCTCCGATGCATAGTAATCGTGTGCGCCCAGAGATCCATCAAGGGGCGGAAAATTTCTCATACCCACATTCACTCCTTTCGTATCGGCAATCGCAGCACGAAGCGCGCGCCGATGTCGGAGTCCTCGATCGTGAGGGTGCCGTTGTGGGCCTGGGCGATCTCGCGGGCGATGGGCAGGCCCAGTCCGGTGCCGCCGGCGTCGCGGCTGCGCGAGGCGTCCAGCCGGGTGAACCGCCTGAAGACCACCTCGCGCTGGTCCGGCGCGATGCCCGCGCCGTCGTCGAGCACTTCGAGCAGGGCCTGCTCGTTCCGGCGCAGGGTCACGATGATCGTGCTCTCGGCGTGCCGTTCGGCGTTGTCCAGCAGGTTCGTCAGGAGGCGGGCCAGCTTGAGCCGGTTGCCCGTGACGACCACGCCGGGCTGCAGCGCGGTGACGATCTTCTTCGACCGCGGCCTGGTGGTCTCGGCGGCGACCAGCTCGGCCAGGTCGACGGACTCGAGCCGCGACGGGGCGCCCGCTTCGAGCTTGGCCAGCGTCAGCAGGTCGCCGACGATGTTCTGCAGCCGGTCGAGGCTGGCCATCAGCTTGCCGCCGGTCTCGCACCAGTCGGTCTCCTCGGGTGCGAGCATCGCCGCCTCGAGCTCGGCGCGCATGGCGGTGATCGGGCTGCGCAGATCGTGCGAGGCGTCGGAGGCGAACCGGCGCTGCTGCTCCATCGCGGCCTCCAGCCGGGCGAGCATGAAGTTGGCGGCATCCGCGAGCGCCTTGATCTCCTCGGCCTTCTCCGGCACGGGCACGCGCATGATCTCGTCGCCGTAGTTGATGTCGGTCAGCCGCCGGGTGATCTGGTTCACCGGCGCGAGCGTCCTGGCCACCACCTTGGACACGCCGAACCAGGTGATCGCGACCAGCAGCACGGTCAGCACGATCAGCGCGGCGATCACGGAGGGGTGGATGTACCAGGGCACCGTGGAGTCGTAGGCGTAGACGAACCAGTCGCCGGCCTCGTCGTAGACCCGGACGGCGGCCGTGATGTGGCACTCGTCGCCGAGCTCGGGCAGCTCGCACAGCAGGTCGGTGCGGCTGGGGCTGTTCGGGTCGGGCACCACGGCGGTCAGGCGCGGCTTGCCCTCCAGGTTCGGCGTCGAGGCCACCACGCGACCGGTCGCGTCGATGACCTGGATGCCCTTCAGATCGAAGTTGGTCAGGGAGCGCCGGTGATCGCGCTGGATGTCGTGGCCCACGTGCAGCGCCGCGGTGGTCACCTCCCTCGTGCGGATGTCGACGGCGGTGTTGTGCCCCACCCACAGGAAGAACGAGCCCGCCGCCAGGCACAGCAGTGCCATGGCGACGCTGGCGAACAGCGCCAGGCGCGCGCGAATGGACCGGCCCAGCCGTTCGATCACACCCAATCCCCCCGTGACCAGATGATCACAGTACGTGCCCCTGCATCCAATTAACGGAGATTCAGTGACAAATCACGCTAAAAGACCTGCAGAACAGTGCTCTATGCGGCATCCGGTCGCCTGACTAGAGTAAGTGAGCACTGATGCCAAGGAGTCGATGTGAACCTTGCTGACTATCGGCGGTCCGCCAGGACCTGGCTGCAGGAAAATGTCCCGGCGGACGACCGGCCCGGGGGAGACCCGATCGCCCGGGCCAAGGAATTCATGGCCAAGCTCCACGACGCCGGCTACTCCGGCATCACGTGGCCGCGGCAGTGGGGCGGCCAGGGGCTGACGCAGGCGGAGGAGCGCGCGTTCGCCGCCGAGGCCCGCGGTTTCACCCTCCCCACGTACGTCTTCTCGATCGGCCTCGGCATGACCGGGCCCACGCTGGTCGACCGGGGCACTGACGCCCAGCGCGAGCGTTTCGTCCGGCCGCTGCTGCGCGGCGAGGAGATCTGGTGCCAGCTCTTCTCCGAGCCGGGCGCGGGCAGTGACGTGGCCAGCCTGCAGACGAGGGCCGAGCGCGACGGCGACCACTGGATCGTCAACGGCCAGAAGGTGTGGACCTCGGTCGCCCACCACGCCGACTGGGGCCTGCTGCTGGCCCGCACCGACGTGGAGGTGCCCAAGCACAAGGGGCTGACCATGTTCGTGGTGGACATGCGCCACCCCGGGGTCACGGTCAGGCCGTTGAAGGACATGACCGGCAGGTCCAACTTCAACGAGATCTTCTTCGACGACGTCCCCATCCCCGACGAGCACCGCGTCGGCGAGGTCAACGACGGCTGGAGCGTGGCCGTCACGACCCTGCTGCACGAGCGGCTGTCGATCTCGGCGGGCGTCGGAATGAGCGGCCAGAAGGAGGACCCGACCTCGCTGGAGGCGCTGCGCCGGGTGGTCGACACCGGCGACCCGCTGGTCCGCGACGAGCTGGTCGAGCTGCACATCCGCAGCCGCGCCCTGGCGCTGTTCAACCAGCGGCTGGCCCAGGAGACCGAGGCGGGGATCTTCCCCGGCGCCCGGGGCAGCGCCGCCAAGCTGCTGCTGGCCGAGCTGACCATGTTCCAGGCCGACCTGGCCACGCGGCTCGCCGGCCCGGAGGCCGTCCTGGGCGACTCCCCGCTCGCGCAGGCGATCTCGATGGCCCCGGCCATGTCGCTGGGCGGCGGCACCAACGAGATCATGCGTAACATCGTGGGCGACCGCGTGCTCAACCTGCCGCCGGAGCCCCGGATGGACAAGACCGTGCCGTTCAAGGACCTGAAGGTGGGGACGCAGGGGTGAAGCTCGTACTCGATGAGGAGCAGCGGCAGCTGCGCGAGGCCGTACGCGCCTTCCTGGGCGCCGCCTCGCCGCTGTCCAAGGCGCGGCAGGGCTACGACCCGCAGGTGTACGCCAGGCTCAACGGCGAGCTGGGCCTGGCGGGCCTGATCATTCCGGACGAGTACGGCGGCGCGGGCGCGGGCCTGGCCGAGCTGGCGGTCGCGCTGGAGGAGACGGGCGCGGCCCTGCTGCCCGGGCCGTTCCTGGCCACCGCGTTCGCCACGATCGCCCTGACCCGCACCCCCGACAAGGAGCTGCTCGCCGCCGTCGCGGAGGGCCGCACCACGGCCACGCTCGCCCAGGCCCCCGTCGACCTCGACGGCGGGGCCGTGCGCGGCACGCTGGCGCAGGTGCTCAGCGGCATGGAGGCCGACGTGCTGGTGGCACCCGCGCGCGGCGGCGACGGCGAGCTCCTGGTCGCCGTCGAGCTGGCCGGGCCCGGCGTCACCAGGACCCCGCTGGAGACGCTCGACCTGACGCGCGGCCAGGCGCGGGTGGTCCTGGAAGGCGCGCCCGCCCGCGTGCTGGGGCCGGCGCCGGAGGTCGGCGACCGCCTGTGCGTGGCGCTGGCGGCCGAGCAGCTCGGCGTGATGCGGGCGGCGCTGGACGCCATCGTGGCCTACGCCAAGATCCGCGTCACCTTCGGCCGGTACATCGGCTCCTACCAGGGCGTCAAGCACAAGCTGGCCGACATGCACTGCAAGCTCGAACAGGCCGAGTCCATCGTCAGGTACGCCGCCTGGGCCGCCGACGAGTCGCCGGAGGAACTGCCCGGCGCCGCCGCCCTCGCCCAGGCGTACGTCGGCCGCGCCTGCTTCGAGGTGGCCCGCGACCACCTGCTGCTCTACGGCGGCATCGGCTTCACCTGGGAGCACGACGCGCATCTGTTCTACAAACGGGCCAAGGCGGACGAGGTGCTGCTCGGCCCGCCCCGCATCCACCGCGCCCGCCTGGCTCAACTGCTGGAGCTCTAAATGGACGTCAGCCAGCTGCCCGGCTTCTACGCCATCGCCGCCGCCGACCCGGACCGCCTCGCGGTGATCGACGCCGACGGCACGAGGACGTCCTACGGCGAGCTGCTCGCCCGGGTCAACCAGGTGTCGCACGGTCTCAGGGCCCGCGGGCTCGGCACCGGCGACGTGGTGGCGGGCGTGCTGCCCAACGGCATCGACGCCATAGTCATGGTCATGGCGACCGCGCAGATCGGGCTCTACTACGTGCCGATCAACTGGCACCTGACGGCGTCCGAGGTGGCATACATCCTGGCCGACTGCGACGCCAAGGTCGTGGTCACCGGGCCTGACCACGCCGTACCCGGCGGGGAGATCGGCACGGCGGGGCTGGCCGAAGGGCAGCCCTCCGACGCGCCCGGCGAGCGGACGTCCGGGGCGGTCATGTGGTACACCTCCGGCACCACCGGCTTCCCCAAGGGCGTGCAGCGGCCACTGCCGGGCGTCGCGCCCGAGCAGATGGTGCCCGCCTACCATTGGTTCCTCGGCGAGGTCGTGGACCTCAGGCCGGGCGACGACGTCCATCTGGTGACCTCGCCGATGTACCACTCGGCGCCGTGCGCGCACACCCAGTTCGCGCTGCACCTCGGGCACACCGTGGTCGTCGCCCCGAAGTTCGAGCCGGTGACGATCCTGGAGCTCGTCGAGCGATACCGGGTCACCAACGCGATGATGGTGCCGACCATGTTCCACCGCATGCTGCAGCTGCCGGAGGAAGTCAGGGGCAAGTACGACGTGTCGAGCCTGCGCCAGGTCATCCACACCGCCGCCGCCTGCCCCGTCGCGGTCAAGCAGCAGATCATGGACTGGTGGGGGCCGGTGCTGTACGAGTACTACGGCTCCACCGAGTCGACGATCGCGTTCGCGGTCAAGCCGCACGACTGGCTGGCCAGGCCCGGCACGGTGGGGCGGCCGGTGCCCACGTTCGAGGCCAAGATCGTGGACGAGGACGGCGCCGAGCTGCCGGCCGGCGAGCCCGGTCTGATCTACGTCAAGTCGGCCATGGGCACGTTCGAGTACCGCAAGGACCCGGCGAAGACGGCCGCCAGCATGCTGGGGGAGTGGTACTCGCCGGGCGACATCGGCTACCTGGACGAGGACGGCTACCTGTTCCTGTGCGACCGGCGGACCGACCTGATCGTCTCCGGCGGGGTCAACATCTACCCCGCCGAGATCGAGGCCGCCCTGCTCGAGCACCCGGCGGTGGCGGACGTGGCCGTCATCGGGGTGCCGGACGAGGAGTGGGGCCACCACGTGGTGGCCCTCGTCCAGCCCGCCGAAGGGGTCACGCCCGGCCCCGGACTCACCGCCGAGCTGCTGGAGCACTGCGGGCCGCGCATCGCCAGGTTCAAGCACCCGAAGGAGATCGAATACCGCTCCCTGCTGCCGCGCACGCCCACGGGCAAGCTGTCGCGCTCCAAGGTGCGCGAGGACTACCTGTCGGAGGGGTGAAAGACCAGCTCCTCGCTGTAGCTCCGGCCGTCTCCCAGGTAGAAGCGGGCCGACAGGGTGCGGTCGGCGGTGTCGAAGACGGTCGTCCACAACGTGCGGAACGGCAGGGCCGGGTCCTCGGACTGCCGGACCGCGCGCAGGTGGTCGCGCAGCTCCCGCGGTGACACGGCGGCGCCCGTGCTGCGCTCGTACAGCGTGCGCAGCCGCTCGTACGTCCGGAAGCTGCCCGGGGTGTCCTCGGGCAGGTTCATCGGATCGGGGTGGCGGTGCAGCAGGTGGTTGGTGACGCAGAGCGGGCCGTCGCCGAGCTGGACGATGTGCTCGCTGCCGTCCCTGCCGCGCTCCCACACGAACGCCTGCCCGTGGGCGTCGGCCACCAGGTAGTGCAGGGAGGTGCCGTGGTCGTACTGCTTGGCGCCCAGGAGCGCCTGCTTGGCCTGCTCCACGTTCTCGCAGGTGTCGACCAGGAACCTGGGCAGCTGCACGCTCCCCACCCCGACCTGCGGCGCGACGTGCTCCGGCGGCGCGGCGCGCTCGAAGTCGGCCACCAGCAGCACGACCGCCAGGCCGGCCGAGTTGATGCCGTCCATGCAGCCGTCGAGGTCCGACATGGTGATCACGGTGGAGGCCAGCCCCTCGTCGGGCACCGTCGTGATCACGTAGGGCCGCGAGGCCATCGGCAGCTCGCCCGGCCTGGGCGCGGTGCCCATCACCTCGCTGCTGGTCATCGGGAAGAAGTCGTAGTTGCGGCCCACCCGGCCGTGGCCGTCCGCGGCGGCCGACGGCGGGATCCACAGGGCCGAGCAGCCGGTGCCCTCGGGGACGTAGTTCAGCCCGTCGAGGGCCAGATCGTCCTGGTCGGGGTCGAGGCCGAGGACCGCCGCCGCGCCGTCCATGCGGGCGTGGTGCTGCGGCCAGTGCCGCTCGAACCACGTCCTGCGGGCCCGGTTCACCGCCGGGTCGGCCGGCATGGGAGCCCAGCCCAGCCGGCGGGCCTCCTCGGTGAGCGCCCTGCCGATCTCGAACTGGCTGCCCGTGAGCGTGAGGTGGTGCACGAGCTGGAAATCGTCCTTGCCGCCCGCCACCCGCGTCATGTTCTTCATGCCGCCGAGCCTGGGGCCGCCCGCTGACCGGAGCCCTACCGTTCGCTGACCGCCCGCCGGTAGCGCTCGGAGAGCCTCAGCACGGCCTCGGCCAGCTCGGGCGGGTCGAGCACCTCGAAGTCCACGCCCATCAACCCGATCCACCTGGCCATGCTGTCCGGGTCGTCGCCGCCCAGCCTGACCAGGCAGGTGGCCTCGTCCACCGGCTCCACCTCCAGCCCCAGCGGCAGGCGGGGCAGCCGGTCGGCCGGGGCGTGCGCCAGCACCGTGCCCCGGTGGCGCCACGTCGCCGTGTTGACGCCCTTCTCCACGTACGCCGCCACGTCGCCGCCCTCCGGCGGCTCGCGCGGGGTGAACCTGGGCCCGGCCGGGGTGCGCGGGCGCACCCGGTCCACCCGGAACGTGCGCCAGCCCTGCCGCTCGACGTCGTACCCCACGAGGTACCAGCGGCCGCGCCGGTGCGCCAGGCGGAGCGGCTCCACGTTCCGCACCGCCGTCACACCGTCGTGGCCGGTGTAGTCGAAGCGCAGCCGCTCGTGGTCGCGGGCCGCGTTCGCGATCGTGGTCAGCACCTCGGGGGGTACGGCGGGCACGTCGCCCGGTACTTGCCCCGGTATTTGCACGGTGTAGGTGTTGAGCGCGTTCACCCGGCGGCGCAGCCGGGACGGGAGCACCTGCTCCAGCTTGGCCAGGGCCCGAACGGAGGTCTCCTCGATGCCCTCGACGCCGCCCCCGGCCGCCCGGCCGAGCCCGACCGCCACCGCGACGGCCTCCTCGTCGTCGAGCAGCAGCGGCGGCAGGGAGGCCCCGGCGCCCAGCCGGTAGCCGCCCGCGACCCCGGGCGTGGCGTGCACGGGGTAGCCGAGCGTGCGCAGGCGCTCGACGTCGTTGCGGACCGTCCTGGTGGATACCCCGAGCCGGGACGACAACTCGGGGCCGGTCCAGTCACGGCGCGCTTGGAGCAGGGACAGGAGCTTCAGCAGGCGGGCCGAGGTTTCCAGCATGAGACCAGTGTGCCGCGCTATCGCGGCAAGGTCCCTTCCGTGTTCACCACGATCTTGCCCAGGAAGTGGCCGTCCTCGCTGAGCCGGTGCGCGTCGGCGATCCGCTCCAGGGGGAACGCCTCCGCGATGGGGATCCGTACGTTCTGGTGGTCCACCGGCCCCTTCGCGCCGCCGGACGAGAAGCGCACGCCGAGCTCGGCCGCGCCCGCCCGGTCGGCGATGGTGATCACGTTGGCGGGGTCGCCGGCCAGCTTCACCGACAGCTCCAGCTCGCCTCTGCCGGAGGCGTCCAGCACCCGGTCGACGGGGCCGGGCAGGCGCTCCTCCAGGCCTTCCCCGTACGTGACCGGGTGGACGCCGAGGCCGCGCAGGAAGGCGTGGTGGCGCTCGCCGGCCGTCCCGACGACCCGGGCGCCCGCGGCGAGGGCGAGCTGCGCGGCGGCCAGTCCGACGCCGCCCGCTACCGCGTGGATCAGCAGCGTCTGGCCCTTCTCCAGGCCCAGCCCGCCCAGCGCGCGCCGGGCCGTCTCGACGGCGACGGGCAGCGCGGCGGCCTCCTCGTACGTCAGATCGTCCGGCTTGGCCGCCAGCAGGCCCGCGTCCGCGATCGCGTGCGTGGCGGCGGCACCTCCCTCGACCTGACCGAACACGGGGTCACCCAGCCGCCACCCGGTCACCCCGGGGCCGAGGGCGTCGATCGTCCCGGCCAGTTCGAGCCCTGTGCCCTGAGGCTCGCCGAGGGGCGCGCCCATGAGGCCGCGGCGGATTTTCCAGTCGATGGGGTTGACCCCGGCCGCCCTGACCGCGATCCGCACCTGTCCCGGGCCGGGCTGGGGGAGCGGGATCTCCTCCAGCGCCAGCACCTCCGGACCGCCGTGGGCGCGGTAGCGGGCGGCCTGGGCGGTGACCAGCAGGACCGCCTTGCCGACCAGTTCGCGGCTCCCCAGGGCGGCGTGGGCCTCGTGCGCGCGTTCCAGCGGCACGGCCAGCCCCACGACGGTCGTCAGGATGTCGTGCTCCAGGGCCCGCCCGGCCAGCCGCCGGAACTCGTCCGGGGCGAACTGGACCTGCTCCATGCCCACCACCCGCGCGGCCCCGGGCTCGATCCGGGCGGTCGAGCCGCTGGGCACGCCGTAGGCGAAGAACGTGCCGCCGGGCTCGACCAGCTCGTACGCGGCGCCGCCGACCTCCCCGCCGACCCCGTCGAACACCACGTCGAAGGGCCCGCCGAGCTCGTCGTAGCCGACGGCCTCCGCCGCGCCCATCCCCAGCGCCGCGGCCCGCTTCGCCGCGCCGCGGGCGGCGGCCGTCACCCGGGCCCCCGCCGCACTCGCCAGCCCCACGATCGGCAGCCCCAGCGCGCCACCGGCCCCCGTGACCAGCACCCGCGTCCCCGGCTTCAGCTCGGCCGCCTCCACCAGGCTCAGGGCCGCGGGCCCGACCTGGATCAGCGCGGCCGCCCACCACAGAGGCACCTCGTCGGGCACCGCGACCACCGTCTCGGCGTCGGCCACGACCCGCTCGGCGTACGCGCCGCCACCGGGCAGGAACGCGGCCACCCGCCGCCCCGCCCACGCGCCGTCCACCCCGTCACCCACCGACAGCACCCGCCCGGCCACGCCGGTGCCGGGCACGAACGGCGGCTCGCCGGGGAACCACTCCCGTCCCCACCCGGCCCGCAGCTGCGCGTCGAGCGACATCACGTCCACCACCGACACGCCGATGAGCACCTGCCCCGGGCCGGCCTCCGGCTCCGGCGCCTGCCGGACTTCCAGCACCTCGGGGCCGCCGAACCTCGTCACCTCGATCACGTTCATGCGGCCGAGTCTGTAACCTCAAGCGAGGTTGAGGTCAAATTCCGGGGCAGGTCACTCCCTGACGATCAGCCGAACAGCTTGTCCGCCTGCTGGATGAGGACCATCACGGTCAGCGTGCCGAAGAACGCCACCGACCAGATCAGCGCGCCGAGCCGGTACGAGCGCACCTTGATGGGCTCGGGCAGCGACCGCCGGTTGAGGATGATCAGCAGGATCGAGTACACGAACATCATCACGGCCGCGAAGCACGCCGAGAGCACCAGCAGGATGAGCGGCTGGTCGAAGCCCGCCAGCAGGAAGGCGATCCCGATCAGCGCCATCGCCCAGACGGTGTAGAAGTAGACGCGGTTCACCGAGACGGGCTTGTCACGCAGGTAGACCGTCTTGATCGTGTCGGAGGCCAGCCGCGAGGTGTAGTCGACGATGCCCATGGCGGAGGCGAACAGCGCCAGCGCCCCGATCACCCAGAACAGCACGCCGAACCACGGCCCGACGACCTCCTGCAGCACCTCGCCCTCGACCTTGAGGAACTGGATGCCGTTGG
This sequence comes from Nonomuraea sp. NPDC004186, assembly GCF_053603495.1. Classification (NCBI taxonomy): domain Bacteria; kingdom Bacillati; phylum Actinomycetota; class Actinomycetes; order Streptosporangiales; family Streptosporangiaceae; genus Nonomuraea; species Nonomuraea sp. NPDC004186. Next base: position 90,381 of record NZ_JBSGFQ010000021.1, read on the forward strand.
CCAGCCCCTCCCGGCCGAACACGGTGGAGTAGGCCAGCATCGACATGAACGCGATCGTCAGGAACGACACCACGGCGAAGGTCCAGGCCTGCTCGATGTTCGCGAAGCGCCACCACTGCCGCCAGCGCGCCAGGTTCTCCTTGGTGGGCGCGAACTGGAAGCCGGTCGAGGCGGCCGCCTCCTCCTGGCCGGTCACCGGGCTGACCAGGCGCGGCACGTACTGGCCCATGCCGAAGCCCTTGTCGCGGATCCAGTTGCTCTGGCAGAGGTTCTGGCCGCCGCCCGCGCCGGCGTAGGCGATGGCGCCCATCAGCAGCGAGAACTCCAGCGGCGGCACCGGGATCCGGGCGCCGACGGTCAGGCCCTTGCCCAGCTGGACCCAGCTCTCCGCGTTGATCGCGAACAGGACGGCGACCAGGATCAGCGTGGCCACCAGGATGATCTTCACGAAGATGACCCGTTCGAGCGCGGTGTAGATCACCGGCGCCAGCGTCAGGCCGAGCGCGATCACGACGAGCATGCCGATCGCGATCCACCGCACGCTGCCCGCGCCCGACCCGGTCAGGTACGTCACCATCGTCGCGGACGTGGTGACCCAGCCGGGCCAGAGGTTCGAGCAGAGCGTCATCACCACGAAGACCAGGCCCCAGTGTTTCCACATCCGGCTGAAGCCGGTGAGCGCGGTCTCGCCGGTGGCCAGCGTGTAACGCTCGATCTCCATGTTCAGGAACCACTGCGTGATGATGCCGATCGCGGCTCCCCAGACGAAAATGAGCCCGACTTGGGAGGCGATGTACGGCCAGAGAATGAATTCGCCCGACGCCAGCCCCACACCCGCGCCGACCAGCCCCGGGCCGATGATGCGCCAGGTCGATCGGGGAGGGTCGGGCAGGTCGCGGACGGTGACGGACGGTAGGACTCGCGCGGGAACGGTCGGGGTGAACTCCGCCATGCGAATCTCCTTGCTAAGCGTTGCCTAGCCGCCACATTACAGAGACCGCAAACTCTGGTGGAATACCTAGTTAGCCTGCTTGACCACGTATTCTCCGCGTTCGGTGAAACCCACGACGCGCCAGCCCGCTTTCATACGCCGGCCGAGCGCGTCACGCACGGCCAGCCGCCACGCCGCGGCCGCCGCCGGGTTCTCGCGCCGCAACCGCTCGACGTCCGCCGGCGTCCCCACGAGCACCGTGCCGCCCCGCGCCTCCTTGGCCACGGGCCACCCGCCCTCGTCCGACAGGAGCGCCTCGGCGGCGGGCGGTTCGCCGGGTTTCGCCGTTTCTGTGAGGCGCCACGCGGCCAGCAGCCGGTCGGACGCGTCACCCTCGTTGATCGCGTCGGCCATCTTCCCGTAGAAGTCCTCCAGGTACTCCTCCGGCATGGCGCCCAGCTTGACCAGGTTGAACCGCGCGTTCCTGCGTACGAGGGGGTCGAACGTCCAGGTGATCCGCTCCAGCCCCTGACCCAGGCACCACTCGCGCTGGTGCGACTTGAGCGCGTGGCCGATGCCCCTGCCGATGACCGCGCCGGTCACGTGCGAGTGCAGCGTCCGCTCCGCCGCCCTGAACCCGACCGAGGCGCCCACGAGCGTGCCGCCCTCGTCGTACGCGCCCGCCACGTAGTTGCCCGTGTGCGCGAACCCGATCATCAGCTCCATCGTCACGGGCGGGTTGTGCGGCGCCGGGTGCCAGATGTCGTCGAAGAGCCGGTAGACCTCCTCGAACTCGTCGATCTCCCGCAACTCCCTGATCTTCACACCACCGTTCACCCCTCCATTTACGCACGCCTGCGCGGCCCCGCCGGACGTCCCCGGCGGGATCGCCGGATCGTCGTCCCACGGCGCGGCGCGCTCCGCGGTACCGCGTGCTCGGCGTCTGGCGTCGTGGGAGCCCGGGGCCTCGGATCCGGGACCGCAGATCCGGGCCCGCACTGTCGCGGCTACGGCGTCCTCAGGCCGACGGGGCGGTAGGCGGGGGCCGGGGGTCTGGCGGTGAGGCGGCGGTAGAGGGTGGTGGGGCCCGGCCAGTTGTTCGTCACGCGGCCCTCGGCCGTCTTGTACCAGCTCCGGCAGCCGCCGCCCCACACCATCCGCGCCATCGCCGCGTCGAGCTGCCCGCGCCAGGCCGCCATCACCTCGGGCCGCACCTCGATCGGCCCGTTGGCGGACAGGTACGGCAGGCAGGACATGATGTGCTCCACCTGGCACTCGATCATGAAGACGATGGAGTTGTGGCCGAGGTTGGTGTTGGGGCCGTACAGGAGGAAGAGGTTGGGGAAGTTCGGCACGGAGATGCCCAGGTACGCCTCGGGCCCTCCCTTCCACTGCTCGTCCAGCGTGCGGCCGTCGCGCCCGGTGATCTCCATCGGGGCCAGGAACTCGGTGGTCCGGAAGCCGGTGGCGTAGACGATCGTGTCCACCTCGTGCGGGCCCTCGGTGGTCTCGACGCCCGTGGGCGTGATCCGTACGATCTTGTCCGTCACCACGTCGACGTTGGGCCTGGTCAGCGCGGGATAGAAGGAGCTGTCGATGACGACCCGCTTGCAGCCCGGCGGGTAGTCGGGCGTGAGCTTGGCCCGCAGCGCCGGGTCGGGCACCTGGTCGTGCAGGTGCCGCAGGGCGCGTTTCCTGAGCAGGTCCGCGCTCCAACCCTGGGCGAGCGCGGGATAGAGGGTGGCCTCGGCGTACCGGTAGAGCCACTCGCGGTAGGCGCGCTGGAGGCCGGGCACGTAGTGGAACCCCAGCCTGGCCAGCGGTCCGAAGGTGGTGTCCGGCTTGGGGATGACCCAGTTCGGGGTGCGCTGGAAGACGTACAGGCGCTCGACCTGCTCCGCGATGCGCGGGATGAGCTGGGCCGCCGACGACCCGTTCCCGATCACGGCGACGCGGCGGCCGGTGAGGTCGTGGGTGTGGTTCCAGCGGGCGGAGTGGAAGGAGACGCCCCCGAAGTCCGGCATTCCCGGAATATCGGGTAGGAGGGGGCGGTTGAGCTGGCCCGCGCCGGTGACGACCATGTCGAACGGCTCGGTGCGGCCGCCGCTCGTCACCTGCCACCTGGTGCCGTCGAAGTCGGCACGCTGGACTTCCGCGCCGAACCGGATTTTTCGCCTGACGTCGTATTTATCGGCGCAATGTTCAAGATATCCAAGAATTTCGGGCTGTTCTGGGTAACGGCGGGTCCAGCTCGCGTACTTCTCGAATGAGTACGAGTAAAGATGCGAGGGAATGTCGCACCCCGCCCCGGGATAGCTGTTGTCGCGCCAGGTGCCCCCGAGGTCGTCCGCCTTCTCGAAGACCGTGTACGAGCGGATCCCGGCCCGTTCGAGCCGGATCGCCATGCACAGCCCGCCGAACCCCGCTCCGACGATTGCGACGCTTGGTGACATGCCGCCCTCCGCAGGTCAGGATTCACTTACATTACGCCGAACGCCGTACCACCGACACCCTCTCCCGTGCCGATAGTCTGCGCAGGTGGCTGCTGTGTCGTTGAAGAACGTGATCGAGGTGCTCGAGGCGGCCTACCCGCCCGCCCGGGCCGAGTCGTGGGACGCCGTGGGGCTGGTCTGCGGGGATCCGGCGCAGGAGGTGCGCCGGGTGCTGTTCGCGGTCGACCCGGTGGCGGCCGTGGCCGAGGAGGCCCTGGAGTGGCGGGCCGACCTGATCGTCACCCATCACCCCCTGTACTTGCGCGGCACCACCAGCGTGGCCGCGACCACGCCGAAGGGCCGCCTGATCCACACCCTGATAAAGAACGACATATCGCTTTACACCGCCCACACGAACGCCGACGTGGCCAACCCCGGCGTGTCGGACGCCCTGGCCAGGGTCGTGGGCCTGGTGGGCGACCTGGTGCCGCTCCAGCCGTTCCCGGACGACCCGTGGCGGGGTCTGGGCCGCATCGGCGAGTTGCCCTCGGCGATGACGCTGGGCGACTTCGCGGCGCAGGCGTCCAAGGGCCTGCCCCGTACGTCCTGGGGGATCCGCGTGGCAGGCGACCTCGACCGGCCCGTCACCCGCGTCGCGGTCAGCGGCGGCGCCGGCGACTCCCTGCTCGGCACGGCCAAGGCGGCCGAGGTCGATGTGTTCCTGACGGCGGATCTGCGGCATCATCCGGCGAGTGAGTTCGTGGAGTCGGGCGGGCCCGCGCTCATCGACGCCGCGCACTGGGCGACCGAGTGGCCCTGGCTGGACAGCGCGGCGTCCATCCTGCACTCGAGTGGCGTTACCGTTGAAACGCGCGTCTCCGCCACGGTCACCGATGCTTGGACAAAAGGATATTGATCATGAAAGCAGCCCCTGAGGCACAGAAGAGACTGCTCGACCTGGCAGAGCTCGACTCCGTGATTGACCGGCTGGCCCACCGCCGCCGCACTCTGCCCGAGCTGGCCGAGATCGACGAGCGGTCGAAGTTGTTCGCCAAGGTCGCCACCCAGGTGATCGAGGCCGAGACCGAGGCGGGCGACCTGGCCCGCGAGCAGGCCAAGGCGGAGAGCGACGTCGACGCCGTGCGCACGCGTGCCGACCGTGACCAGAAGCGCCTCGACTCCGGCGCCGTGACCTCGCCGCGCGACCTTTCCAGCCTGCAGTCCGAGATCGCCTCGCTGCACAAGCGCCAGGGCGACCTGGAAGAGGTCGTGCTGGAGATCATGGAGCGCAGGGAGGCCGCCGACACCAAGGTCACCGACCTGATCGCGCAGCGTGACGAGCTCGCCGCCGCCCTGTCCACCGCCGAGGCCCGCCGCGACGAGGGGCTCCAGGGGATCGACAAGGAGGCTTCGGAGGTCCAGGGCCGCCGGGGCGGCGTCTCCGGCGAGATCCCCGCCGACCTGCTGGCGCTCTACGAGAAGCTCAAGGACCAGTACGGCGTGGGCGCCGCGATGCTGCGGGGCGGCCGGTGCCAGGGGTGCAAGGTGGCCCTGTCCATCGCCGAGATGAACCGCATCAAGGCCGCGCCCCACGACGACGTCCTCCGTTGTGAGGAGTGCCGGCGCATCCTCGTACGTACGGCAGAGTCAGGCCTGTGACCTCCTACGTCATCGAGGCGGACGGCGGATCCCGCGGCAACCCGGGGCCCGCCGGCTACGGCGCGGTGGTCATGGACGCCTCCGACGGCCAGGTGCTGGCGGAGGCGGCCGAGGCCATCGGCGTCACGACCAACAACGTCGCCGAATACCGCGGCCTGATCGCCGGCCTGCAGGCCGTGCTCCGGCTCGGCGGCGAGGGCGCGCCGGTGGCCGTCCGGATGGACTCGAAGCTGGTCATCGAGCAGATGGCGGGCCGCTGGAAGATCAAGAACGAGGGGCTGCGGCCGCTCGCGATGGAAGCCGGATCCCTGGTCAGACGGCTGCGGGTGACGGAGTGGACCTGGATCCCCCGCGAGCGCAACAAGCACGCCGACCGCCTGGCCAACGAGGCCATGGACGCGGCCGCCAAGGGCCTGACCTGGAAGGCCGGCGGCACCACTCAACCGGAGCTCCAGGAAGAGCCCCCGACCGCAGCGGGAGCGGGAGAGCCCTCCACGGCCCGCGCCACGGCACCCACCACCACACCGCCTGCCATCGCCCAGCAGACAGACCTCCTGGACATAGGCGCTATCGGCGCCACGGGCACCATCTCCGAAATATCCGCCCCAACCGCCTCCACCGCCGCGGCCCAGCAACGCACGGCCAAGGCGCCCGCCAAGGGCACCGGCTGGGCCCCGCCCACCCGCGTGGCCACGTCCTTGCTCCTGCTCAGGCACGGCGAGACCGCGCTGTCCGTGGAGCGCAGGTTCTCGGGCAGGGGCGACGCCGAGCTCACAGCGAACGGCCTGGCCCAGGCCGCGGCGGCCGCCGAACGGCTGTCGCGCGAGCCGTACCGGCTGGATGTGATCGTCAGCTCGCCCCTCAAGCGCGCCAGGCAGACCGCGGAGGCGGTCGCGCGGCGGACCGGGCTCGACGTCGAGGTGGACGAGGACCTCAGGGAGCTCGATTTCGGCGACTGGGAGGGCCACACGTTCACGGAGGTCCAGCGCCGCTGGCCCGCCGAGCTCTCCACCTGGCTCGCCGACCCGGAGACCGCCCCGCCCGGCGGCGAGAGCTTCGCCACGGTCGCCCGGCGCGTCCAGGCGGCGGGGGAGCGGCTGGTGGAGCGCTACGAGGGCAAGACCGTCCTCGCGGTCTCCCACGTCACACCCATCAAGATGCTGCTGCGGCTGGCCCTGATGGCCCCGCTGGAGTCCCTCTACCGCATGCACCTCGACGTGGCCTGCCTGTCGCTGATCGAGTACTACGCGGACGGCCCGGCCGTGGTGAAGTCGTTCAACGACACCTCACACCTGCGGCGTTGACCGGGAACGCCCCGGAGCTTGGTAAAATGCTGCAGACGAGTCGGCCGGGCGACCGCGTCGGGCCATCCGGCCCGCCGAGGAAGGTCCGGGCTCCACAGGGCAGGGTGGTCGGTAACACCGACCCGGGGTGACCCGCGGGACAGTGCCACAGAAAGCAGACCGCCTCCCGGTTGACGGGAGGTAAGGGTGAAAGGGTGGTGTAAGAGACCACCAGCGCCCACGGTGACGTGGGCGGCTAGGTAAACCCCACCCGGAGCAAGGTCAAGAAGGGACGCTCTCCGGAGCGTCCCGCGCGCGACGTTCGAGGGCTGCCCGCCCGAGCCGCGCGGGTAGACCGCTCGAGGCCGCCGGCAACGGCGGCCCTAGATGGATGGTCGCCCCTTCTCACGAAGGACAGAACCCGGCCTACAGGCCGACTCGTCACCCAATCCCTCTCTGACCTGGGAGGGAACGGGGATGCCCCAAGGCCAGGGGCGCCAAACACCCTGTCCAGCGCTTCTCTGGCTCTAGCGGATCCGGTACGAGGTGACCGTACAGATCCACGGTGGTGGCAATCGACTCATGACCGAGCCACCTGGAGACCTCCGAAATGGGGACGCCGGAGGCGTACTGGCGAAGGTGTGACGCAGGTCGTGTCAGGAAGCAGGCCCGCCGCCGTAATGGAGGGCTTCCAGATCTTCGCGTTGACGTAATCGCGGCGGATCAGGTTGTCACGCAGGGCCGTACGAAACAACGCGTCAACCGGGCCGCACGCGCCGCCGTCACGGCACGCCCCCGCCTCCCGCTGACCCTCCCGGCGGCCGGCTGAGAACGACGCCGGACGGCTGGCGCGGACGAGTCGAACGGGCCCGCGCCGCGCGACAGTACGATTCCGCTCAGCAGGCGCCGGGCTGGACTGGGAACAGCCGCCGGTTCCCGCCTGCATATGGGGATGTGCAGGCGGGGGCGCTCCGGCTCCGGGATGGCGCCCGGACATATGCGGGTCATGGGATCCATCCGGCTCGCTGCCGCTCCGTAGTGGGTCGATGGCGGGCGGGATGTTCAGGCAAGGGGTGCACCGAGGTTGGTGGTTCAGGGTGTTACCGCAGACCAAAGAGCAGGACGTCGCTTGACGAGCGTAAGACTTCTACAGGGTTCCTTGGACTTTAGGGTGCATGACCTCGTAGCTGATTTCGCCATTCAAGTGGACCACGCGCAGGTACGTGTCTTCCGAGATGCCTGCCGCCACCTCATCCATGAGTTCGGCGGCATCGCCACCCGTCCAACAAATGTGCGTCTCTGTCGCTCGACCTTTCAGATAGGCGACACCTGTCTGACCCTCGCAGATCGAATAGCTCGCATCTCGCCAGCCCGCACCCATCGAACACAGAACAGTGCGTTGGTCCTCATCCAGGCATTCAGTCATCGCCTGACGCCATTGGCCGTCACATGTGTCCGCCTTGTGGAAAACGCCTTCATTGATGTCGCGGAGGCAATAGATCCTCATCCGCTGGCCGAAAGCGCATTCATTGGGGGATAGTTGCACGTCTGTGCAGGTGAGGAACTTGTCGAGCAGGTCGGCACACCCGACCTTTAGTGTGCGGCAGACGCTCAGAACCTCAAGATACGTGGCACAGAACGGGTCACTCCCTCTGGGATCATCGCGACATTCATAATAGGAACGCCGTAAGTCTCCACAGTCGACGAAGGGGTCACCATACGATCCGGGGCACCGCAGGTGCTCTCGTTCGCCGGCCGCACAGACATGGTCAGAACGGGCAGGAGTTCGTGTACGGCAGGACAGATAGGAGTCGGCCGAAGCGTCGCACATCCTAGAAGTAACGCCGTTCGACTGTGCGCCATATTTGCATTCGAACCAGGCGATCAAAGTGCGATGGCACAGGATGTTCGCGTTCTTGACTTGGTGCTGCTCCATGCATGCGTCGAATCTAGGAGCTGCCTTGTATGTGGAATCTGTCTTGCGGCAGTCCAGCCCTCTGGGCCCGTCGCCCTCAGGGCATATCTCATCAGCTGCCACCTTCTCGTTCGTTCCCGTTCCGTACCAGGTCGGCTCTGGAGATGGAACCTTCGATACAGCAACCGCAGGAGCACAGGCAGTAAGCATGACCATGATGAAGAAAGCGGCCAGCCCGTTCCGGGAGGCACGCCTCGCTGACCTCATCAGTCCCTCTTCCGGCGGTGTGCAACGTGCGGGAACCAAGCAAACCACCTCTCCCGTGTGGCGGGAAGGACGTGATCGGTGACAGCCTGAAAGGGAGCCAGATCAGGAGCCACGCTGGATGAACTGGGCTGAACGAAGGTGAACCCGCTTGACTGGCCGGCGCTGCCGCCGAATCGCCGAGGGCTGATCGAAACCATGGGATTCTGGTTGGAGTCGTATCACCGGCTTGATAAAGCTGAGCGATACACAGTTCCAGGCCGAGCGACGAGCATGAGTCACTTGTCGTCGCCGTAGTAGATGGAGAAGGGGTCGTCGAAGTCGAGGGGTTCGTTCACGTCAAGCGTGAGCTGAATGCTTCTGGTGGGCCTAAGACCCGGGACATCATCGAGGATAGTGTCCTCACCCGAGGCGTGCATGAGCTGGTAGACGGCCCGGCTCACGGTCTGCACGTCAAATTCGGCGTCATCCTCGACGTCGTCCGGCCACACATGCAGGTAGGCAGCCCGGCCGGCAGCCATCAGCGCCTCCCGGTCGTTGATCAGGAAGTCGTGGCGAATGAGTACGGCGATCCGCTCCGCGGACTCCGTTTCCGCGGCCCCCGTTTCCACAGGCTCCTCTTCTTCGTCGTCCTCAATGCGGTAATCGAGGGACGGGGAGATCCCGGTGAGATCGAACTGGGCATCGCCGAAGCGACGAGCTGCCTCCGAGAGCGGGCTGTCCATCGCGAAGATCTCCGCAATTTCCCGTTGGCGCCCCTCCATCCCACACAAGGTCTCGGTGTGCTGAAGCACCTCTGCCGCGAACGCTTCGGCCGCCTCTCGTAACCGCTCCCGAGCCTCGTCCGAGAACTGCTCAACCTCTTTGTGGGCCACATTGTCCTCGAACGAAGCCGTGCCCCGATCGCTCATGGAGGATCCCTTCGTCCGGTCCGGTCTCACCACATCTCAGCACAGATCCTCAGTTCCGCTCTGGTTCCACGCCTCAGCGACGAACTGAGTGACATCGGAAGGCATTCTCCGGCCCGTCAGTGCACAGTGCGGCACACTAGCCAGTCCATCGACTTCGGCAAAGACCGCTCCTCCCGATCGCGAGGGCTGCTTTGGGAGCAAGAAGTCGCAGGTTCACATTGGCCACGGACGTGGTTCCGCCGGAGGAAGCTCGGGACAGAGGATCGGCACCGTGCCGCCGTGAAGACGAGCGATATGAGCCTCAAGCAGCCGAACGGCTGGTCCGTGACCGTAGTGGAAGGCGAAGAGCTGCGGGACGTCCCCGTCACGGCCCGGACGTTCGGGATCAGCGCCGTAGGCCAAAAGCACTGCGGTACATGCAGCGTCCAGTGACTGCCCGGTCTGGGCTGCTCCATCGGCTTCCACGTCGATCGCATGCAAGAGCAAGGTCATGTTGGACCACACCTCATTTGGATCGGTACCGGCGTCGAGTAACCGAGTCAGCTCCGCCAGGTCGCCGTGCTCGACCGCATGATGCGCCGGAGTCATCGGCTCGTAGGCTGCCGCTTCATATTCCATGGCTGGGATCAAAGCAGACGACTCCATCACGCACCGGGCACCGGGCACGTGGCCGGGGCAGAACCGCGCCTCCTCGCAGGGCACTTCCAGGGCATATCGCACCACTAGCGACCATAGTGTTTCTGCAGTTCAAACGAGGTTGCGCGCGATCCGCCGCTCCGTGGTGGGGCGACGGGCGCGGGAGAAAATGCGTGGCGGGGCCCGTGTGCCAGACGTTATTTTCTCCATGGGCGCGGCGGACGTGCCTTTTCTGCGGCTTTGAATCAGCAGATCGGAGGTGCGGAGCGGAATGGCTTGTCGCCTCCACGCGCTCTGCTTCGACGCACACGACCCGCTCCGTCTCGCGCGCTTCTGGGCCGGTGTCCTGGACTGGAAGCTGGCCGACGACCCCCGGGACGGCGTCGCGCTCCTGCCGAGCGATGACACCGGGTTCCGGATCCGGTTCCTGCCGTCCCAGGCGCAGAAGATCAGCCAGAACCAGATGCACTTCGACCTGACGAGCAAGTCCCTCGAGGATCAGCAGGAGACGGTGGCGAGGTCGCTCCGGCTCGGCGCCCGGCACATCGACGTCGGTCAAGGTCCGGAGGATGAGCATGTCGTGCTCGCGGACCCCGAAGGCAACGAGTTCTGCGTGATCGAGCCGGGCAACAACTTCCTCGCCGAATGCGGATTCGTCGGGGCGCTCGCGTGCGACGGTTCGCAGGAGGTCGGCTACTTCTGGAGCGAGGCGCTGGGCTGGCCGCTGGTCTGGGATCAGGACCAGGAGACCGCGATCCGCTCGCCGCAGGGCGGCCCGAAGATCACCTGGGGCGGTCCGCCGCTGGACCCGAAGACCGGGAAGTACCGGCTGCATTTCGACCTCGCTCCGCCCGCCGGCGGCGATCAGCAAGCGGAGGTCGAGCGGCTCGTCGCCCTCGGGGCGACGCGCGTCGACATCGGTCAGGGCGAGGTCGACTGGGTGGTCATGGCCGATCCCGATGGCCATGAGTTCTGTGTTCTGAGCCCGCGATAGCGCCCTCGTTCGTGCCCTCTCGTGGCCGCTGACCAGGCGAAAGTCTCCGTAGTCCGTTCGTGAGGTGGGGTGTGGCGCACGTCACACCTGGCCCGTGTCACGTATCGGCGAGCAGCTTGCATCACGTGGTCGTCAGTGCGAGGAGAAGGGCGCAAAGATGACCGAACATCGGGTTCTGATTCTGGGGGCGGGGTACGCGGGCATGGCCGCGGCGATCCAGCTCGCGGCTCGGGGTACGCGGCGCGAGGACGTGCAGGTGACCCTGGTGAACGCGCAGGAGCGGTTCACCGAGCGGCTGCGGTTGCACATGTCGGCGACCGGGCAGCGGGTCGCCGAGCTGAGCATCCCGGAGCTGCTGGAGGGCACGGGCGCGCGGTTCGTGCGGGGCTGGGCGACGGCGGTGGACGCGGACGCGAAGCTCGTACGGATCGACGACGACCGGGTGCTGCACTACGACACGCTGGTGTACGGGCTGGGCAGCGTGGCCGACACGTCGGCGGTGCCGGGCGTGGAGGATCACGCGTACACGCTCAACAGCGCGCAGGACGCCGAGCTGCTGGCCGATCGGCTGGCTCGGCTGGGCCGTGGCACGGTCGTGGTCGGCGGCAGCGGGCTGACCGGCGTCGAGTCGGCCGCGGAGATCGCCGAGCAGTACCCGGAGCTGGACGTCGTGCTGCTGGGCCGGCAGGAGCCCGGCGCGGCCATGAGTCCCAAGCCGAGGGCGTACCTGCAGGCCGCGCTCGCGCGCCTGGGCGTCCGGGTGCTCAGTGGGGCCGAGGTGGTGAAGGTGCTGCCGGACGCGGTGGAGCTGGCGGGCGGGGAGCTCGTCGCCGCCGACGTCGTGCTGTGGACGAGCGGTACGCGGGTGTCGCCGCTGGCGGCCGCGGCCGGGCTGACCGTCGACGAGCGTGGCCGGATCGTCACCGATGCCGCGCTGCGGTCGGTGTCGCACCCGGACGTGTACGCCGTGGGCGACGCGGCCGCGATCCGGCAGCGGTACGGCGTCATGCACGGCACGTGCCAGGGCGGCATGCCGACCGGTGTGCACGCCGCGGTGTCGATCGTCCGCACGCTGGACGGCAGGCGGCCCAAGCCGTTCCGCTTCGGCTACTACCACACGCCGGTGAGCCTGGGGCGGCACGATGCCGTCGTCCAGTTCACCCACCCCGACGACAGCCCCCGACGGGTCTATCTCACCGGCCGGACGGCGGCACGGTATAAGGAGACGGTGACCGCCTCGCCCTGGCCGACCTATGGCCGCATGAAGAAGCTGCCCGCCTCGGGCGCGTTCTGGCCCCGCGGCGGCCGCTTCACCAGGGGCGTGCGGTGACGCAGCCGTACTCCGATCGCGACCAGCAGGTCTTCAACCAGCATCGCAACCTGCTGTTCTCCGTGGCCTACCGCATCCTCGGCACCGTGGCGGACGCCGAGGACGCGGTCCAGGAGGCCTGGATCAAATGGTCGGCCGCCGACCGTTCACAGGTGGCCGACCCCAAGGCCTATCTGGCGCGGATCGTGTCGAACCTGGCGCTGCAACGGCTGCGCTCCACGCAGCACCAGCGCGAGACCTACGTCGGGCCGTGGCTTCCGGAGCCGATCCTGACCAGCGGCGACACCGCCGACGACGTCACGAACGCCGAGTCGGTGTCGACGGCGATGCTGGTGGTGCTGGAGACCCTGAGCCCGCTCGAACGCGCGGTCTTCGTGCTGAAGGAGGTCTTCGGCTTCAGCCACGCCGAGATCGCGGAGGCGGTGGAGCGCTCCGAGTCCGCGGTGCGCCAGGCCGCGCACCGTGCTCGCGAGCACGTACGGGCCCGGCGGCCCCGGTTCACCGCGGACCGGTCGCGGCAACGCGACGTCACCGAACGCTTCCTCGCCGCCGCGACCGGCGGCGACATCAACACCCTCATGGAACTGCTGTCCCCGGACGTCACCCTGTGGACCGACGGCGGCGGCAAGGTTCGCCAGGCGCTGCGGCCGGTGGTGGGCGCGGAGACGGTGGCCGCCTGGTTCGCCGCCATCGGTGAGGTCACCTACCAGGGCGTCGAGCCCGCCGACATGAACGCCGCACTGGTCGAGATCAACGGCGGCCCGGGCGTGGTGTTCAGCGGCCTGGGCCGGGTGATCGCCACCGTCACGTTCGATTTCGACGCCGAGGGCCGCATCTTCACCATCCACAACATCGCCAACCCGGACAAACTCCAGGCCATCGCGGACGGCACCACGCGCGACGTCCGTACCCCCTGAGACCTCGCGCGCGCGGGACTAACGGCTGAGGAGCTCGCTGAAGATCTCCACCACTTCGGGCCGGTCGAAGGGGCCGACGTGGGGCGCCGCGACGCTTCGCACGTCGGTCGGGTTGTCCGGCGTGAGGCGGTCGGCCTCCTGGATGAACCGGTCCTGCAGCGCCGGCGGGATCAGCCGGTCGAGGGTGAAACGTACGTACGTCCGGGGAATGCGGCCCCACGTGTGCGCCTCGCCCCGGGCGTCGGCCATGGGAATGCCGGCGGTCTCATCCGGTTCGAGCAGGTTGAGCAGCCGGCTCACCCCCTCGTCGGTGAAGTCGCCGGCCAGGGCCTCCCTGACGCCGCGGAACACCGCCGGGTCGGCCGAGCGCCAGTTGAGCCGGGTCACCCCGAGGACCGCGGGGTCGGCGACCAGCGCCTGGGTCACTTGGGGGAGCAGGCTGTCGCTGTTCTCGGGGGTGGAGAGGTAGGCGGTCAGGTTCGGCAGGTCCACGCAGCAGTACGCGGCGACATAGACGACCCGGTCGAGCAGCTCGGGGATGGCGTTGCCGACCCTGCTCACGGTGACGCCGCCCTGGCTGGCGCCGGCCAGGATCACGGGCCCGAGGCGGTGGGCGCGGCGGACCACGTCCACGACGCGTTCGACGTAGTCGTCAATGGTGATCTTGGCGAGCGGCGACGGCTCGGTCGCCAGCGCATGGAGGTCCTGCGGGGCCTGGTACGCGCGGGGGTAGAACGCCTCGTCGCCGTGTCCCGGAAGGTCGACCATCAGGGCTCGGTGCCCGCGCAGGGTGAGTTCGCGGATCAGCCCCGTGCCCAGGGCCGAGGAGGAGTTGGTCCCGTGGACGAACACCAGGGTCGGCGCGCGTCCTGCTTCATGGTTGGTCATGGTCGCTCTCTTCCTTGTTCGTTGGGTTTGTGTGGGTGGTCAAGGCCGCGGCGGGTTTGTGTGGGTGGTCAAGGCCGTGGCCGGCGCCACATCGGCCACAAGAGCGGGCTGTCGGCCACGCGTACCGGTTCGCCGAGATCCTCGAAGCCGTGCCGCAGGTAGAGGTCGCGGCTGCGGGGCGAACTCGCCTCGAGGTACGCGGCGAGCCCGTCGGCGTCCGCCCGCTCCAGCCGGTGCCGCAGCATCGCCGTACCGAGTCCGGCGCCCTGCCGCCCGCCGACCACTCCCATGCACGCGAGGTAGAGGTGCGGTTCGTGGCCGGGGTGCCGTTGGGCCAGCGCCTCGCCCACGGCCTGCAGCCGTGCTCCGTTCTCGCCGAAGACCTGGTCGGCCCCCGGAGGCTCCTCGTGGGACGTCCGGCCCGGGGCCGGCGCCAGCCACAACGAGGCGCCTTCGCGACCGCCGATCAGGTACGCCTCGGCGGTGGGATGGGCCAGCAGGGAGCGGTAGAAGTACGACTGGAGCCGACCTCGTTCGCTCGCCTCGGGGAAGAGCCAGCAGGCGAGGGGGTCGTTCATGAACGCCTCGGTGAGGACGTCCAGCACCGCCTGCTCGTCTGCTCCATCCGTCTTCCGCACGGATGCGTACGGCGTATCAACTGTCATGCGTACAGAGTATTCAGATAGCCGCCTTTCTCGCGGTTTTAAGGGAAAGAAGTGAACTAGTACTGTATAGAGTGAACTAGTGCACTTGTCGATGGATCGGAGGTCCCCATGCAGCGAACGGATCCGCCATACCAGCGGATCGTCGCGGAGATCCGTGCCCGGATCCTGAGCGGCGCCCTGCGGCCCGGCGACCGGATGCCGTCCATCCGGCAGATCGCCCAGCGATGGGGCGTCGCGCTCGCCACCGCGACCAAGGTGATGGCGGCGCTGCGCGACGAGGGGCTGGTCGAGACGAAGGTCGGCTCCGGCGCGGTGGTCAGCTCACGTACGACCCTCAAGCAGCCGGTCGTGCCGCCGAGGCCGCGGCAGGCCGGTGTCCCCAAGCAGGCGCTCAATCGCGAGCAGATGCTCCGCACCGCCATCAAGATCGCCGACGCCGAAGGGCTCGACGCCGTGTCCATGCGGCGGCTCGCGGCCGAACTCGGCGCCGGCCCGATGTCGCTCTACCGGCACGTGGAGAACAAGGACGAGCTGGTGACGCAGATGGTCGACGAGGTCTTCGGCGAGCCGGAGCTCCCCGTGCCCGGGCCGGACGGCTGGCGGGCCAAGCTCGAACTGATCTCCCGCGCGCAATGGCAGCTGGTACGGCGGCACCTCTGGCTGCCCAGGGCCGTCTCGTTCACGCGCCCGCTGCTCGTGCCCAACATGATGGCCCACACCGAATGGACCCTGCGCGCGCTCGACGGGCTCGGCCTGCCCATGGAGACCTGCATCCGTGAGGCGCTCGCGCTGCACGGACTGGTCATCACCGTCGCCCTGTCGATGGCGGACGAGGTCGAGGCCGAGCAGGAGACCGGCGTGACCCTCGACCGGTGGTGGCTCGCGCAACGGAACCGCGCCGACGAACTCCTCGACAGCGGACGATTTCCGCTGTTGGCCACGATCCCGGAGGAGACGGTGTCGGACCTGGACGGGCTGTTCGAGTACAGCCTGGCGCGCCATCTCGACGGCTTCGCAGCCCTGGTCGAGGATCAGGCCCGGGCGCGACCATGAGCCCTCGTCAGGCTTCGGCGTTCCGCGGTGCCGCGTCGGCCGGGACGGGGTGGGTCGCGGGAGCGGGCTTGGCGGGGATGCGCTTGCCCAAGGTGACGAACAGCAGAATCAGGCCCACGGTCAGCAGGACGTGACCCAGTCCGGAGATCAACGCGATGGCTTCACCGCTGGGGCGGCCCAGGACGGTCAGGGTGCCGTGGAGGGTCATCGTGGCGACGGTCACCGCCAGGCCGGCGTTGTAGATCCAGAAGAACCAGCCGAAGAGCCGGACGGAGGTCAGCGCGAACAGCTTCTCCAGAGCGAGGACCACGAGAAAGAACAGCATCCCGAGCGCGAGCAGGTGCGTGTGGACGACGCCCAGCTGCGTGTCGCCGGTGAAGCCCGTCAGCTTGGTCAGCTCGCGGTAGTACAGGCCGCTGACCAGCCCAAGGATCATGTAGACGTGAGCGACGTTGAGGATTTTCCTCATGGGGAGCTGACCTTCACTCTCGCGCGGGGGGAAACGGTGCGGCCCTCGCCGGGTGAGGTTCGCTGGAGGGGCGTTCTTCTGGTGCCGGTCGGTGCCGGGAGGACATTATCGGACTGTGGTCCGCTATCGCAATGCCGCCGGAGGGCTCGGGTCGAGGCCGGTCAGAGCGGAGCTGGCGGTCCACACGCGGGCCGCGAGTTCGGTGTCGGCCAGGTGGCCGCGTACGTGTTCGAGGGTGGGCAGGCCGCGGATCCCGAAGACCCGGGGTCCCCATAGCTGGCCGCCGCGTACGGACGGGTCGAGGACGGCCCGGACGGCGGGCCAGGCGGCGGCTTCCTTGCCCTGGAGGAGGAGGCCGGCGGGCAGGCCGCGCAGCCGTTCGCCGGTGGTGGGCAGGTGGACCGGCGGGCGGGCCGGTGTGAGGGAGTCGAGTGCGCCGCCGGGGTGGGTGACCACGCTCAGTGTCGTGCTGCCGGCGGCGCGCAGGCGGCGGTCGAGTTCGAAGCCGACGAGCATCTGCGCGAGCTTGGATCGCGCGTAGGTGCGTTTGGGCCGGTAGTCGCGCGTGCTCTGGAGATCGTCGAGGTCCAGGCTCCCGGACTTGGCGGTGAAGCTGCCGGTGGTGACGACGCGGCTCGCGGGCGTGGCCGTGAGCAGGGGCGAGAGCCAGTGGATCAGCGCGAAGTGCCCCAGGTGGTTGGTGGCGAACATCAGCTCGTTTCCTTCCTCGGTGACCCGCCGTTGCGGCTGGTCGAGCAGCACTCCGGCGTTGCAGACGACCGCGTCCAGCCTCTCCAGGCTCAGGGCGTCCACGGAGGCTTTGAGCGAGGAGAGGTCGGCGAGGTCCAGGCGGATGTGCCGTACGTCGGCGCCGGGGACGCGGGCGCGGATCGAGGCCCGCGCGGCTTCGGCCTTGGCGGTGTCGCGGCTGCCGAGGATGACGGTGGCGCCGGTGCCGGAGAGTTGTTCGGCGACGAAGTATCCGATGCCGGCGTTGCCGCCGGTGACGAGGAAGTGCTTGCCCTCGGCGGGCGGCAGGCGTCGTACGTCCCAGGGGGACATGGTCGGCTCCTTGGCTCGATGATTTCTGAACTGACTCTGAAACTATAGTCATTATGGATTCGTAGGCGTTCCAGGTTTCGCTACGATGAGGGCGTGGAGATGGGGCGCCGGGAGCGCAAGAAGGCACAGACCCGCCGGGCGTTGT
Organism: Nonomuraea sp. NPDC004186; assembly: GCF_053603495.1. Taxonomy (NCBI): domain Bacteria; kingdom Bacillati; phylum Actinomycetota; class Actinomycetes; order Streptosporangiales; family Streptosporangiaceae; genus Nonomuraea; species Nonomuraea sp. NPDC004186. Next base: position 107,935 of record NZ_JBSGFQ010000021.1, read on the forward strand.
CGGACGCCGCGTTGCGGCTGTTCGCCGAGCACGGGTACGACGGCGTCACCGTCGCCCAGATCGCCGACGAGGCGGACGTCTCCATCGCCACGCTGTTCGCGCACGTGCCGGATGGCAAGGAAGCGCTGATCTTCGACGATGGCGCGGAACGGCACGTCTGGCTGGCCGCCGCGGTCCGCGACCGGCCCGCCGGTCAGTCCGTCCTGGAAGCCCTGCGTCGGTGCCTGGCGGGCCGAGGGCCGTTCACCGACGATCTCCCACCCGAGCTGCGGGCCAAGCGTGACCTGATCGTCAGTACGCCCGCCCTGCGGGAGTACTCGCGCAGGCTCTGGATAGCCGGTGAGGGGCCCCTGGCCGAGGCGATCGCCGCCGAGAGCGGCCGCGACCCGTCCGACATGACCGTCCGCGCGCTCGCCCGCTATGTCCTGGAGATTCCTGAGCTCGCGGGTGTGGAGGCCGACCCCCTGGCCGCGATGAACGCCATCTTCGACCTGCTCGAATCCGGCTGGCCGGCGTCGCACGAGGACGCCTGACCGGCTCACCCGATCCTGGGGGTGAACTCCCGACGGCGACGCCATTCCCGACGGCGAGGCCGCTCTGGACGGCGAGGCTACTTCCAGCGGCGAGGCCACTCCCGGTGCCACAGCTGCAGCACGGTGCCCCCACCCCGTCGCCGCCCACCCCCGTTGCTCCCCAAGCATGGCGCCCGCCTCGCGGGCCCCTCCAGCACGGCGTCCCCATCCCGTCGTGGCCCGGGCGACTCGGCTCAGCCCGAGGCGTCGTCACCGCTCAGCCTGGCCGCGTGCCTTCGGCCACCACCACGGACTCGGCCGTTACCCGTCGCCGCTACCCGCCGCGCGCGGTGGGTGCCTGACCGGGTGCACGCGTTTCCCCACAGGGCACACTTGAAACTCAACCCACAGTCGTACAAGTGATCCAAAAAATCGGACTCAGGGCGCATTGGAGCAGGTCCAGCCCTCGCGATAACGTCCATCGCATGACGCTTTCCCTCCACCGACGCGCAGTCGTGGCCGACACACACAACGATCTGCTCATGGCCGTCTCCGCGCGGCCGCCTGAGCAGTGGGCCTCGTTCTTCCGGGAGAGATGGCTGCCCCAGCTCGTCGAGGGCGGGGTCGATCTGCAGGTCCTGCCGGTCTTCATCGACGACCAATATCGGCCGGAGGGCGCGCTGAGGCAGACGTTGCGCGTGATCGAGTGTGCGCACGTGCTGGCCGAGGGAAATCCCGACCATGTCCGGATCTGTCTGAACGCGGCCGACATCGACAGCACGCTCGAAGAGGGCAAGATCGCGCTGGTGATCGCGCTGGAGAGCATGCCGGGCATCGACGCCGACGTCGAGCTGATCTCGACCGTTCACCGCCTTGGCGTACGGGTGGCGTCCATCGCGCATTTCGGGCGCACGGCGTTGGCCGACGGCAGCGGTGAGGACGCCACGGGCAGCGGCCTGACCTCCCACGGCATCGCGGCGCTGGAGGAGATGGAGCGGCTCGGCATCGTCTTCGACGTCTCCCACCTGGGCGCCTCCGGCGTGGCGCACGTCCTGGAGCTGGCCACCAGACCGGTCATCGCCACTCACTCCGCCGCCAGGGCGCTGCGCGACCACCACCGCAACCTCACCGACGACCAGCTCCGCGCGGTGGCCGCCACGGGCGGCGTGATCTGCGTCAACTTCTTCGCCCCCTTCCTCGCCGAGCGCGAGGAGGACATGACCCTCGACCGCCTGCTCGACCACATCGAGCACATCGTGTCCGTCGCCGGGATCGACCACGTCGGGCTCGGCCCCGACTTCATCCGCGAGGTCATGGACGATCTGACGCCGCCGTGCTGCGAGGGCCTCAACACGAGAGGCGTCAACCCGAAGTCGGCCGTCCCGGGGTTGGCGGGTCCCTCCGGCCTGCCCATGGTCACCGAGGGCCTGCTCGCCCGCGGCCTCCCGGAGAAGGACGTCACGAAGATCATCGGTGGCAACGTGCACCGCTTCCTGAGCGAGCAACTGGCGTGATCGGCGACATGCGGTAGAGGTCTGTCAGCGGCAGGCGTGGTCCGGTCAGCGGCAGGGTGCATCGCCTTCGGGCAACAGCTGAGCTGGTCAACGCCGGCGTGCACCGCCTTCCGGGAAATAGCCGGGTCGGCTAACGCCGGCGAGCACCGCTCTCCGGCCAGGTAACTCGGTCGGTTAACGACCGCGCGCACGCTTTTCCGGCAAATAGCTGGGCCGGTTGGCGGCAGCGTGCACCGTTTTCCGGGTAAGTAGCAGGTGGAGTGGGGGGCGGCGGCCGGCGCCGCCTCCTGGGTGAGCGATTGATGGCGTTGGCGGCAAGGTGTGCTGGTTCCTGGGTGGGGAACTGGTTGGGTCGGTGGCAGCGGGCGTGCTGCTTGGGCGAGTGGTCGGTGGAGTGGGCGGCGGCGTTCGCGATCTCCTGAGTGAGCAATTGACGGCGTTGGCGGCAGCGTGCGCCGGTTCCTGGGCGGGAGCCGGTTCGGTCGGCGGCAGCATGCACCGCTTTCAGAGGATCTAAGTGCGCGGCATGCGCATGACCCCCTTCATCACCCCTTCTCGGACGGCGATCGGGCCGGTGCGAGCTGACGGCTGCGGAGAGGAAACGGAATGAAGCACGAGCTCTACGGAGGGACGGCATGATCGAGGATCTCGAAGAGCTGGTGTTGTGCGAGTCCTTCACCCACGACCTGGAAGCCGTTGCCCGCAGCGCGAAGGTCGTGGCGGCGATGGGAGCCCGCTACCTGGGCACGCAGCCCGAGTTCCTCGTGATCGACGGCGTCACGCACCTGCGCTGGACGTTCGGCACCCCCAAGGTGTTCCTGCTGTGCCACCACGACACCGTCTGGCCGATCGGCACCCTCGCCACCCACCCCTGGTCCGTGGTGGACGGCGTCGCACGGGGACCCGGGGTGTTCGACATGAAGGCGGGGCTGGTGCAGACGTTCCACGCGTTGGCCGGGCTCGACTCGCTCGACGGCATCACTCTGCTGATCAACGGTGATGAGGAGTGCGGTTCCCGTACGTCGGCCGAGCTGATCAAGGAGACCGCCCGCGGGCTGGCCGCCGCGTTCGTCATGGAGGCGAGCGCCGACGGCGGCGCGCTGAAGACGTCCCGCAAGGGCACCGCCCTCTACACCGTCAACGTCCGCGGCCGGGCCGCGCACGCCGGGCTGGAGCCCGAGAAGGGGCTGAACTCCGCGATAGAGCTGGCTCACCAGGTCCTGGCCATCGCCGCCATGGGCGCGGGGGCCACCACTGTCACGCCGACGGTCTTGTCGGCCGGCACGGCACGCAACACCGTCCCCGCCGCGGCCTCGGTCTCGGTGGACGTGCGAGTGGCTGAGATGTCGGAGCAGGATCGGGTGGACGCGGCCTTCCGCGCGCTCCGGCCGGTCCTGCCCGGCACCCGCCTGGAGGTCCTGGGCGGCCCCAACCGGCCGCCGCTCGAGAGCGCGATGTCGGCCTCGTTGTACACGTTGGCGCAGGAGCTGGCATCGGACCTGGGAGTGGGGCCGCTGATCTCGGCCTCGGTGGGCGGCGCCTCGGACGGCAACTTCACGGCGGGAGTCGGCTGCCCGACCCTCGACGGGCTGGGTGCCGTGGGCGGCGGGGCGCACGCGGACGACGAGCACGTCATCGTCGCCGAGATGCCCCGGCGCACCGCCCTCCTCCGCGCCCTGATCGAAGCCGTCCGTGGCGGGGCGTGAGCGTGGGTGTCCTTGCCGTGTGACCCGAGGTGTTCGTCCCGGCGGCCGTAGGACTGTTCGTCCCGGTGGCCGTAGGGCGGCTTGGGCGATCTCCTCGGCGGCGCCGAGCCGGTTGGTTGATGGGCTGGTTGGCTTTGGCGTCGGCGTGGTTGGAGGCACGGCCGGAGATGCCGCCAAGGCAGCTGAGGCCGGGATGCAGCCGAGCTGAGGCCCGGATGCCGCCGAGGCTGTTGGGGCGGGAGACGCTGTGGAGGCCGACAAGGCGGCGGTGGATGCCGTATCGGGGCCGTTGAGGCGGAAGATGCCGTCCAGGCCGGTGGATGCGTCGAGGCTGCTGGGGCCGGAGATACTGCCGAGGCTTGGGATGCCGCCGAGGTGACGGTGGCTCTGCTGTCTTGTACGCGCATGTGCCGCAGTGGAGGTCCCGGCGGCGATCAGGTCTGATGCGGTGACGTGTTCAGAGACCGTGTCAGCTCGGCGACGGTCCGATATCAGCGCGGTCGGCGATGGTGGGTCCCATGAACGGCTCAGCCATCACGGCCCCGTCCTCGACGGCATCGACCCCGATGCCCGGACCGGCACGGCTCGGATCCGACGGCGCTGGGAAGTCCGCGGCAGCGAACGTGTTGACCCGCGCCGCTGCGCCCACACGACCGGCTCACCGGCGAGGAAAACCGGCTGCTGATGGCACCCAGCGTCATCGCTTCCGTTCAGCCCTGATCGCGATGTCCCGACTTGAACCTAGGCCGATGAGAGGAATGACCATGGAAATCCCCCTCACCAAGATGCCGACCGCGCGTCAGCCCGGCTGCCCCTTCGACCCGCCCAAGGAGCTGATCCGGACCCGCGAGCACAGCCCGATCACCCCCTACCCCTTCCCCAGCGGACACCAGGGCTGGCTGATCACCGGATACGACCTGGCCCGATCGGTCCTGGCCGACCCGCGGTTCAGCTCGCGCAAGGAGCTCATGCGCCACCACCCGACCATCGACTACGGCGACATCGAGGTCCCTCCGGCGCCGCCCGGCGAGTTCCTGCTCATGGACGAGCCCCAGCACAGCCGCTACCGCAAACCGCTGGTGGGCAAGTTCACCGTCCGGCGGATGCGGCTGCTCACCGAGCGCGTCGAGCAGGTCACCGCCGAGCACCTGGACGCCATGGAGAAGGCCGGACCGTCGGCGGACCTGGTGACCGCGTTCGCCAAGCCCATCCCCGCCATCATCATCTGCGAGCTGCTGGGCGTGCCGTACGAGGACCGGGGCCGCTTTCAGGACAACATCGACAAGTTCCTCGGCGGGGAGGTCAGCGACGAGGAACTGATCGCCGCCTACACCGCGGTCCAGCAGTACCTCGCGGAGCTGGTGGTCGCCAAGCGCGCCAATCCCACCGACGACGTGCTCAGCGACCTCATGGACGGCGACCTGACCGATGAGGAGCTGCGGGGGATGGCCCTGATCCTGCTGTCGGCCGGGTTCGACACCACCGCGAACATGCTGGCGCTGGGCACCTTCGCGCTGCTGCAGAACCCGGACCAGCTGGCCGCGCTGCGCGCCGACCCCACGCTCACCGAGAAGGCCGTGGAGGAGCTGCTGCGGTATCTGACCGTCGCCAAGCAGTTCCAGAGAGTGGCGCTGGAGGACGTCGAGCTGGGCGGGCAGACCATCAAGGCCGGCTCGACGGTCATCCTGTCGGGCAGCACCGCCAACCGCGACCCCGAGCGCTTCGCCGATCCTCACGCTCTCGACCTGCGCCGGCAGGACGGCGGGCACCTGGCCTTCAGCCACGGCATCCACCAGTGCCTGGGCCAGCAGCTGGCCCGCGTCGAGATGCGCGTCGCGCTCCCCGCGCTGCTCAACCGCTTCCCCACCCTGCGCCTGGCCGTACCGGCCGAAGAGGTCAGCCTGCGCCCGGAGACCGCCGACATCTACGGCGTCAAGAGCCTCCCGGTCACCTGGGACGCATGACCGCCGCGACGTGACGCGCCCTCGTCCATCCCACGCCGCAGCGCCCCGCCGCCCTTCCCCGCCGGGGCGGGGTGGAGCGGAGGAATGGGCGGGGCCGAGACGGACCCGCTCGGCCTCACGTGCGGTCCGCAACCTTGGAGAGGGCCTTGGTGACGAGTTCGGCGACGTGCTCGACCGCTTTCACCCCGGCCCCCATCGTGCGGTGCCGGTGGGAGATGACGGCGATCAGGTACGTGTGCCCGTGGCGGTCGCGTACCCGGCCGATGCTGTTGACCGTCCACCGGCCCCCGTCGCGCGGCCGTGGCAGCCAGCCGTTCTTGAGGGCCACGTCCCCGCGCCCGGCCGCGCTGACGCCCCACGACTGCTCCGGCGTCACCTCGCTCATCAGGCCGAGCACGTACCGGCGGTTCTTGGCGGAAAGGGGGCTCTTGGGGGAGGTGAGAGCGGTCAGGAGGCGGAGCTGGTCGGCGGCGCTGGTCGTGGTCGCTCCCCACGCTCCTCCGGGGCCGGGGGTGGTGTCGCGCAGGCCGAGCTTCCGGTGGGCGGCGGCCAGGCCCGGCGCGCCGCCGATCGCGGACCACAGCGTGGACGCGGCGGCGTTGTCGCTGACCTTGACGGCCCGCGCCGCCGACCGCCGTTCCCAGTCGGTGAGGCCACGGTGCCGGCGCTGGGCCTTGAGCAGCAGCGCGACCACGAGGTCGACCTTGACGATGCTGGCGGTGGCCGTTCTGAGGCGGTGGTTGTAGGTGTAGGACAGGCCGGTGGAGAGCTCGCGTACCGACACCGAGAGCTGGCCGGGGAGGTCGTCCAGGTAGCGGTGCAGGGAACGGGTCAGCGCCTTCCTGTACGCCGAACCGCGCGGAGCAGGCGCTGACGGCGTGGTCGCGGCGACCGGGCGGGGGACGAGCGGGGCGGGTACGGGTGCGGGGGCGGGGCTGCATGAGATGAGCAGGGATGACGAGAGGACGGACGCCGCCAGGGTTCGCCGCAGCGGTCGCGTCCCGGGCTGGGACGGCACGGTGGCCTACATGGGGGAGAAAAGCGACAAAGAGCGCGAAGCCATGGCAGGCAGCATTGCGGCGCAGCTGTTTCTCCGGTGTTAGCCAGGGCGGGCTCAGCTCGGCGAGCCCTTGCCTTCCGGGTCCAGCGGCGTCTGCTTGCAGGTGGTGCCGCGCGTTGGGGGCTGAGCGCTGATCAGGTACTGCTCGACCGGCTCGCGGATGCACTTCTCCGTGTTGGTCAGGTAGGCGGTGTGTCCGTCGCCGTCGTAGGTGAGCAGGACGCCGGACGTGAGCTGGTCCGCCAGGCTCTGAGCCCACTTGTACGGGGTCGCGGGGTCGCGGGTGGTGCCGATCACGAGGATCGGCGGCGCTCCGGTCGCGGTCACCGCCCTGGGCTGCCGGGTGGGCCTGACCGGCCAGTACGCGCATGCCAGCCACGGCCACACGACGAACGAGCCGAAGTGCGGCGCGACCTTCCCGGCCCGGTCGGCCAGGTCCTGAACGGCCGCGAGATCGGCGGGAAACGGCTTGTCGACGCAGTTGACCGCCTGCAGCGCCCCGAACGGGGCGACCATCTCCTGCGCATAACCGAGCTTGAACAGGCCGGTGCCGTCACCGTCGTCGATCGCCTGTATCAGCGCCTGCCGCAGCGTGGGCCAGTAGTTCCGGTTGTAGAGGGCCGTGTAGATCCCCTGCGTCACCCCGTCGTCGTCCACCGGGACGCGGCCGTCCGCCCGGTTCTTCAGGGGTTCGCGGGCGGCCCGTTCCTGCAGGCCGGAGATCTTGCCGACGGCCCGGTCCACGCTCCCGGTGCCCAACGGGCAGCCGGCGGTGCTGACGCAGTAGGCGGCGAACGCGCGCAGTGCCGTCTCGAAGCCCTCGGCGTGACCGAGGAGGAACTCCTCACCCGTCAGTTTCGGGTCGGACGCGCCGTCCAGGACCAGGGCCCGCACGTTCCGGGGGAACTGGTCGGCGTAGATGGCGCCCAGGTACGTGCCGTACGAGAATCCGAGGTAGGTCAGCCGCCTGTCGCCGAGCGCCGCCCGCAGCACGTCCATGTCGCGGGCGGCGTTGACCGTTCCGACGTACGGCAGATTGGCCCCGGACCTGGCCTCGCAGGCCGCCACGAACGCCCGCCAGAACGTGGCCTCGGCGTTGACCTGGGCGCGCGTGGTGGGCGGATCGTAGAAGAGGCGCTGCTCGGCCTGCCGGTAGTCGAGGCAGCGCACCGGATCGCTCCGCCCCACGCCGCGGGGGTCGAACCCGACGAGGTCGAAGCGATCTCGCAGTGCCTCGCCGAACGCCTGGCTGGAGGTACGGAGGAAAGAGACGCCGGATGCGCCGGGTCCTCCAGGGTTGGTCACCAGTGAGCCGATGCGCCGGGATCTGTCTTTCGCGGGCAGCCGGATGACGGCGATCTTCAGCTGGTGACCCGCGGGACGGGCGTAGTCCCGTGGCACCTTCAACGTGGCGCACTGAAAGCCTTCTCTGCAGTCCGACCACGACAATTTCTGCTGGTAAAACGGCTCAAGGCCGGATGCCGGCGCGGTCGCCGTCATCGTCATGCTCTGCGCGCCGGCGCACGCGACCGCGAGCATCCCCGTCGCCGCGGCTACCGCTGCTCTCCGAAGTGCCGTCACCGCCCATTCCCCCTGTTTCGGGCGATTCATTACTCTACGTGAGCCTATGTACCCATTCAGTTATTATGTAACGCAAAGTGAGGGGCGGAGGCATCGACACCTCCGCCCCTCCGGCCCCTGGGAGTCAGGACCGGCGTCGCGAGGAGCGCCATGGGCATATGGAGAACCTCGCCGGCCCCCGCGACACTAATCCGCCTCCCGGCGCCTCGTCTGCGCAGGATTACTCAGAAGCTCATCATCCGCTCGGCCGGTGCGGGGCGCAGCGGCGGCACCATGTGCACCCTGGCCGAGCCGATGTCGAAGAACAGCCCCACCAGCTCCAGCTTCCCGGCGCGCACCTGCTCGTCGACCTTCCGGTAGGTGCGCAGGTTCTCCAGCTGCTGCTGCACGTTGACCCGGCACAGCACGTCCAGAGCGCCGCTGTGCAGCCGGTCACCCTCGGTCTCGATGAACGTGGCCAGGCTGTGGTTTCCGTGCCGCAGCCACCTCCTCAGCCCCGGCAGGCTGCCCGCCTGCACCCCGCCGCTCAGCACCCCGGCCATGGCGCCGCACCCGGAGTGCCCGCACACCGTGATCGTGTGTACGCCGAGGACCTGCGTGGCGTACTCGATCGCCGCCACCACCGAGTCGTCGTGCGGTTCGGAGCCCCGGCGCGGCACCAGGTTGCCGATGTTGCGCACCGTGAACAGGTCTCCGGGCCCGCTCGCGGTGATGAGGCTGGGCACGATGCGGGAGTCGGCGCACGTGATGAACAGGTGCGAGGGCTGCTGCTTGCGGGCCAGCTCGGTGAAGATGGGCCGGACCAGCGGCGCCGTACGCCGGTGGAACTCGCGCGCGCCCGCCGTCAGCAGGCACTCCGCCTCGGTGGAGTCGGGAGCCGAGGGACGGACGGGATGGCGGCGGTGCGACCACGGCAGCCACCAGCGGTCCGGCACCTTGGGCGGCGACTTCACCGGGAACATGCGGGCGCCGCTGGCCGCCAGCGTGTACCACTCGTCGTGCAACTCGTCGATGTCGACCGTGCCGCCCATGCGCTCGTGGTCCAGCCGCCAGGAGTGGATGGCCTCGAAGGCGGCGTTGTCCATGAAGTCGATGTTCAGGTCGAGGTCCACGGCGGTGGCCGGGGCGATCGTCCGCAGTTCGTGCGTGAGCCTGGGCACCCCCAGGAACGTCAGCGAACCGGACACCGTCACGTGCAGCCGCCCGTCGCCGCCGTCGCGCTTCAGGACCGTGACCCAGGTCAGGCGCCGCAGCGCGAGCAGCGCGGCCAGGATCAGCCCCACCACGACGCCCTCGGCGAGCCCGAGCGCGATCACGGTGAGCATCGTCACCACGTAGACGGGGACCTCGCCGTGGCCGTGCACCTTCCTGATGTGACCGAGGTTCACCATCTGCACGCCGATGAACACCAGCAACGCCGCCAGCGCCTCCAGCGGGATCAGCTTGATCGTCCAGCCGAACCCGATCGCGAACACCAGCACCCACACCCCGTGCAGGATCGCCGACCAGCGGGTACGCGCGCCGGCCTGCACGTTCGCGGTGCTGCGCACGATCACCCCCGCCACCGGCAGGCCGCCGAGGGCGCCGGTGACCATGTTCGCGACGCCCTGGCCGGTCAGCTCTTGATCGAGGTCGGCGCGGCGGCCGCCGTGCATCCCGTCCACCGCCACGCAGCACAGCAGCGACTCGCACCCGGCCAGCAGCGCCACCAGCAGCACCGCCCCCACGATCAGGTGCCAGTCGCCGTGCGGCAGGACCGGGAAGGCCCACTCGGTGACGCTGTGGGACAGGTCCACGCGCGTGACGTCCCACTCGAACACCCACGCCGTCACCGCCGCCACGACCAGCGCCACCAGTGGCGCGGGCACGACCTTGACCCGCTTGGGCAGCCGCGTCCACAGCGCCAGCACCGTGATCGTGAGCAGTCCGACGGCGACCTTGTGGCCGTGCAGGTTCGCGATCTGGCCGGGCAGCTCGATCAGGTTGGCCACGGCCGAACGCTGCGAGCTGCCGCCCAGCACCACGTGGAGCTGGGAGAGGGCGATGATCACGCCGACGGCCGCCAGCATGCCGTGGATGACCGCCGGCGACACCGCGAGTGCCGCCCTGGCCGCCTTGAACACGCCCAGCAGGAGCTGTACGGCGCCCGCCAGCAGGGTGATCATGCAGGTGGCGCGCCATCCGTACGTCTGCACGAGATCCACGACCACCAGCGACAACCCGGCGGCGGGTCCGCTGACCTGAACGGCGGAGCCGCCCAGGACGCCCGCCACGATCCCGCCGACCACGGCGGCGATCAGACCGGCGGCCAATGGCGCGCCGGAGGCCATCGCGATGCCCAGGGACAGGGGCACCGCGACGAGGAAAACCACGAGCGAGGCTGGCACGTCATGCCGGAGGGTGCTCAGCCAGCTACTCTTCGTGTCGGGGATCATGGAGCAAACCCTATTGCTCCGTCGACCCTGCTTTAGGGGTGTCTCACGCTGGTTTTACCCATTAATGGGCGCGTGCGTTCACCGGTAGTAGTCGTGCGGGTGTTCCTGGTCGGACCCGCGACGGTGGTTGCCGCCGTCGTTGCCGTTCTGGGAGCCGTACGTCGGCCACGAGGTCGCGCTCGACGGCGGCTCCGGCCAGGCGGCGGCCGGGGCGGTGGTGATGTCGCCCGTCTCGTACGCGAACGGCGCGCCCTGCGGCGTCGGAGGCACCGGAGTCGACGTGGACAGCACGTCGTCGTAGGCCGAGACCGCCCTGCCGGGCACGGTCGGGGTGCCGGTGGCGGGGGAGGGGCCGGTGAGCGGGTCGGTGTCGTCGGCCACGGCCCAACCGGAGCGCACCTCGTACGAGGCGGGGTAGGAGGAGCGCGCGGCGGGCTGCTCGAACGCCGGCCAGGACGTCCCCGAGCCGTAACCGGCGGCGGGGGCGGGGTCGTCGAGGATGTCGGGCTGCGCGGGCCATGAGCCGGACGAGGAGGGCGTCGCAGGCGGGTTGGTCCAGGTGGTCTCGGCCGCGTTGTTGTAGGCGGGGAACGGGTCGCTCGTGGGCGCGCCGTGGATGGGGGCCGGCTGGGCGGGGAAGGAGCCGCTCGAGGTGGGGGTGGCGGGGTAGGCGCCGCTCCCGCCGGGCTGGCTCACGGGGCTGGCCGGGAAGGTGCCGCCGGCGGCGGGGGCCGCCGGGAAGGAGCCGGTGCCGCTCCTGGGCGAGTTGTTGGACGACAGGGAGTCGGGGCGGGGGGAGGGGACCGGCTGGGCGCCCGCGCCCAGGATGCTCATCACGTCGGCCGTGGGGGCCGCGAACGTCACCGTACGCTGGTCGGCCATCTCCGACTGGGACGGAGCGGGGCGCTTGGCGGGCTCCACCAGGTCGGCGAGGTTGGCCGCGGCGGAGGCCGGCTGGCGCTGCGGCAGGGGGGCCTGGACGGTGGTCGCGTCGGGGTCGACGGCGGCGGCAGCGGGCCGCGGCTTCGCGGTGCGCTGCTGGCGCTTGGGGGCCGCGGGGCGCTCGGCGGGCTTCTCACGCTCGACCGGACGGGAGGAGGCCTTCCTGGCCGCCACGGTGCCACCCGCGCCGAAGCCGCCCTCTTCCGCGTCGCTGCGGATGTTGGCCCAGAACTCCTCGTCGTCGTCATCCGTGCTCGGGTTGCCCCACTCGTCGACGCCGCGCCTGCCACGCTGACCGGTGCGCACCGGTTTGGGCTCCCGCTCGCCGATGGGGCTGAAATCGGGGCTGAAATTGGCCATGCGAGGCTCGTGCGAGGCGAACTCGTCGGTGGACCGCGTCTGGGTCCTCTCCTCCTTCTCGGCCATCTCCTTCAGGCGTTCCGGAGGGAGAGAGCTCTCCCGGCGGCTCATGGAACGCATGCCCAGTGCCACGACGACGAGCACGAGGAGCACGACGGCGACCAAGCTCACTACGACCGCGATCATTGCACCACCCTCAAAGCCATGGCCTCCCTTCGGCGCCGGTGAGATCGCGCGGCCATCGACGCGACCTGCCCCCTTTGATCACCAGTGCCTAACGATTGGATCTGATTGTGTCGGACCACTATGAGCGTTGTCACACCCTACGTGAAGAATAGGTACACCGGACTACCTGCTGTGATCGCTCTCTCACTGGATGTCGACCGCTGTGAGCCGACCCCGGGCGATCGTCTTGTCCGCGATCTCCTTCAGGATGTCTGGGAGCTCGTCACCCTGTTTGAGGTCGACCCGTCCGTTCAGCGTGTAGACGGTGAAGCGATAGCTGCCCGGGCTTGTGCAAGGCGGCTCATAGCCCTCCTTGCCGCCGGTGACCTTCGCCTGGCCGGACCCCTCGGGCGGGTCCGCCGCGGCGTTGGGCCCCAGCTCGGTCGTGGTCGCCGGGATGTTGTAGAGCACCCAGTTGACGGCCGAATCGGACGGTGTGTGGGAGTCGACCACGATCGCGATCGACTTCGCCTCGGACAACGGTTGGCTCGACCAGCGCAGCGGAGGACTGCCCTCGCCACCCCGGCAGGAGTATTCGGCGGGGAGCGGCTTGCCTTCCCCCAACTCCGGGCTCGAGACGTTGATCTCCGCGATGTCCTTGGCCTGAGATCTGCCGATGAAGCTGCCGCAACCGGCCAACGCGAACGCCGCAGTCACCGCCGTCACACTGACGGTGATGCGCCGCATGCGTGTTGCCGCGTTACACAGCCCCATGCCGGACGATGCTACGCGGCTCTCGGCGGTGCGCAGACCGTTTCTCGATGGTCGGTGCTCGGTAAAGGATCCGAAACGGGTCAGAATCGCGGGATCCGTGGAGTGACCTTGGCCACAGGAGTGGCCTGCGTGTCTGTTGGGGGACCGGAATCGGGTCGCGCCTCGGACCCGGCCTGGCCTGCTGGTTCGATGCGGTGGGACGGGGGTGGGGTCATGCGCCCGGATCCGACAAAACGGACACCGTTTTCGGTCACGGTGATGCCGTAAAAACCAGCTGCGCCGGATTGGCCCCTGGATGTAGGAGCTCGTGGTGATTCGGGCGGCTCTGGTGGCCCGAATCGGGCGGTGGTGGTTCGCGGGGTGAGGGGTGCCGGCGCGACAGCCGGTGGCGCGGTGGTCGGGGACCGGGAGTCACGGCCGGTGGTGGTTCGAGCGGGTGACGGCGGCTGCCACGTTGCGTGAGGCGCTTGCGCGGTGGTGCGGTCATGCGCTGGCCGAGCCTGGTTGGCACGTACGTGGCGCCGCCGACGTGGCCAAGCTCGACAGCCTGCGGCCGGCCGCCACCGAGCATGGCACCGGGGCGGAGGGGCGCGACGGCCGACACGCCGAGGGTCTCGGTCGATCTTTAGCGGCTCGCGGGCTGATCGCCCTGCCTCCGCGCGCCCTAAGCTGGCCTTGTGACGTCAACTGGCCCACTGCGCGATCCGGCGAACCGCGTCTCGCCGAAAGCCGTCCGCCTGTGGCTGCTCGAATCGCTGGTCGCCTTCGTGTTCTTCCTCGGCGGCTCGCTTCTGGTGGCGCGGTGGGTGGGCGGGAGCGGCTGGTCGTGGGTGCCCGGCTGGTTCGCGGACAACTCCTGGCTGCTGCCGGCCACGGTCGTGCTGCTGACGGCGCCGTTCCTGGTGGCCGAGCCGTTCGTACGGTACGCCGTGCACCGCTGGGAGCTCTCAGGGGACGTCGTCTACGCCAGGTCGGGGTTCTTGACCAGGGAGTGGGTGTTCGTGCCTGTGAGCCGCATCCAGACCGTCGACAAGGGGCAAGGGTGGATGGAGCGGCTGCTCGGGCTGGCCACGCTCGAGATCCGTACCGCGTCCCACGCCGGGTCCTCGACGATCAAGGGTCTTGACTACGCGGTGGCGGCCGGGCTCGCCGAGCAGCTCGCGCACCGCGCCGAGGCGCTCAGGGACGACGCGACATGACCGACCCCCACCACCCGCAAGGCGACCCGCCCCCTCAGCCCTCCTGGAGCGACCCGCGTCCTCAGCCGGATCCCGCCCCTCGAAGCGACCCTGGTCCTCCGCCTCTGAGCGAGCCGCGTCCTCTTGCCGGTCCTCCGCAGCCGCACCCCCGGGACGGCGCTCCGCCCTGGGTCGCGCACCCGGGCGGCGGCGATGGGAGCGGGCAGGCGTCCGAGCCGTGGAGCGGTCCGCCCGGCCCGATGGGAGGGCCGCCGGGTCCTCCGGTCCGGGTGCCGCTGCGGTTGAGCCCCAAGGTGCTGCTCATCGACCCCGTACGCATGCTGCCCTCCCTCCTCCTGCCCCTCGTCGGCGTGCTGTTCGTGGGCGGGTTCTCGGCCCACTCGTACGTATGGGCGGCCCTGGGCGTGGCGGGCACCGTGGTGTTCGCGATCATCAGGTGGGCCACCTTCAGCTACGAGATCGTCGGCGACCGGCTGGAGACCAAGCGGTCGCTGATCAGCCGTTCCGTCCGTACCATCCCGCTTGAGCGGATCCGTGGCGTCGACGTGTCCACGCCGCCCCTGCACCGCCTGCTCGGCCTGACCGTGCTCAAGATCGACACCGGTGCCAGCGGCGGCGACGAGGAGGCCGAGCTCGACGGGGTCACGCCGGAGGAGGCCGACCGCCTCAAGTCGGTGCTGCTGCGGCGCGCGCCCCGGCCCGAGGCTCAGGTTTCCGAGGCGGCGGCCCCTCAGGAGCGGGTGATCATCGGGGTGCCGCGGAAGTGGCTGCTGTACGGGCCGCTGTCCGGCGCGTACCTGCTCACCCCCTTCGCCCTCGCGGGCGGCGCCGTGGGCCTGGCGTTCCAGTGGGGAGACGACCTGGGCCTCGACCAGGACGCCGCCTGGAGCGCCGGGGAATGGGTCTGGGACCATCCCTACCTGCTGGTGGCCGTGGCGGTGCTGCTCGTGCTGGCGATGCCGGTCGTGGGCGGGCTGATGTACGCGGTCTTCAACTGGGACTTCAAGCTCAAGCACCGCGACGGCTACCTGGTCGCCGAACGAGGGCTGATCAACCGGCGCAGCGTGTCGCTGGAGTCCGCCCGGGTGCGCGGCTACGAGATCGTGGACGGGCTCGCCGAACGCTGGGCCGGGGTCGTGCGGGCCTGGGCCATCGTCACGGGGCTCGGCGACTCCGAGACGCGCGGGCAGCTCCTGCCCGACGTGCCCCGGGCCGTGGCGTACCAGGTGACCGCGGAGGCCATCGGCCCCCACCAGGCCGAACTCCGCCGCCACCCGCCCGTGGCGCGCAACCGCCGCCTGTTCCGCGCCGTCTTCCCGTGGGCCGTGCTGGCGGTGGCGAGCGCCGTGGGGATCTGGGCGACGGGCATGATCCTCTGGTGGGTCCTGCTGGTGCTCGCGCTGCTGCTGGCCGGGGCCGGGATTCCGCTCGGGCTCGACCGGTACCGGTCACTGGGGCACGGCTACGACGGGGTACGCGTGGCGGTGCGGTCGGGGTCGCTGCGGCGCTCCCACGCCGTGATCGAACGCCGGGCCGTGGTGGGGTGGCGGCTGCGGCAGACGTGGTTCCAGCGGCGGGCCGGAGTGCTCACGCTGATCGCCGGGGTCGGGGCGGGCAAGGGGGGCTACTCGGCGATCGACGTGTCGGTGGCCCAGGGGGCGGCGTTCCCCGGTGAGGTGACGCCGGAGTGGCTCGCCCCCTTCCTCGAGTCCCCCGGCGCACCGCCCACGGTCTGACCCCCGGCACCGCCCGAGCCCCCGGTCCCTCTCCTCTGCGCGGTGGACTCTGTGCGGTGGGCCGGGAGGTCCGTGCCGAGGCATCGATCCCCCTTCCCTCGGCGGCGGACCGGGAGGCCCCGGCCTTCGTCACGGCCCTCGCGCCGGTGTGGTGCAGCTGAGGTCGTGGCACCGTGGCTGGCGGTGGGCCGCCGAGGTCGGTCTCCGCGCCTGGGGCGGGTCAGTCCTGGCGGCGGGCGCCGAACATGATCTCGTCCCAGGTCGGGACCGAGGCGCGGCGGCCCCGCGAACCCTTGCGCGCCTGGCGGGCCGCCGGAGCGGGCGGGGGAGACGGCACCGGCACGGGCGGCTCCTCCTTGGGCGCGTCCTTGCCGGACCGCGCCGCCGGGACCGCCGGGGCGGTCTTGGGCTCCGTGGGCTTGGGCTTGGGAGCGGGCGCCGGCGGCTTGGCCTCCTGAGCGGGCTGCTCGGGCTCGGGCGCGCTCTTGGGCTTCGGCGCAGCGGGCTGAGCCGTGGGCTCCGGCGCGGCGGCCTCGGCAGGCTTCGTCGCAGCGGTGCTCGCGGCTGCGGCACCGCTGGCGGGCTCCGTCGTAGTGGTGGTCGCGGCTTCCTTTGCGGCGGCGGCACTGGCGGGCTCCGCCGTGGCGGTGCTGGCGGCCTCCGTTGCGGGGGTGCCGGCGGCCTCCGGTGTGGCGACCTCAGGGGCCGCCTCGGGCTGCGGCTTGGCGTCCGGTACGGCCTGGGCCGCCTTCTGCTCGGGCATGGCGGCCGTCGGCTCGGCGGTGGGCGCGTCTGCCGCCGGCTTGGACGTCTCGGCCTTTACGGCGTCGGCAGCCTGGGCGTCCGTGGTGGGTGTGGTGTCCCCATCGGCGGGCGCGTCGGCAGGCGCGGAGACGGCCTCGGAGACGGCCTCGGAGACCGGCGTGGGAGCGGGCTCAGGAGTGGGCTCGGCGTCGCTGGCCGACGTGACCGGCTCGCCGGCCGACGACGTGTCCGACTCGGTGGCCGAGGACGCGACCGGCTCGGTGGCCGAAGAAGTGACCGGCTCCGTGGCTGGTGCCGACTCGGCGACCGCGGTCGGCTCCGCGGATGCCGCGGGCTGGGTGACTGCCGTCGGCTCGGAGACCGCTGCGGGCTCGCTGACCGCGGTCGTCTCGGAGGTCGCCGCAGGCTGGGTGACGGCCGTCGCCTCAGAGGTCGCCGTGGGCTCGGCGACCGGGGTCGGCTCCGCGGATGCTGCGGGCTCGGCGACCGGGGTCGGCTCCGCGAGTGTCGCTGGCTCGGTGGCCGACGTCGGCTCGGTGGTCGCTACGGCCCTCGCGGGTGCCACGGGGTCTGCGGATGCCACGGGTTGTGCGGTCGCCGTCGCCCCATGGGCCACGACCGGCTCAGGGGCTGCGGTCGGCTCGGAGGTCGCGATCGGGGCCGGGGCCGTGCTCGGCCGGCTGGTCCCGGCGGAGTGGGCGTCCTGAGCGGGCTCCGTGGACGGCTCCGGTACGGCAGGCCGCTCCATCGCAGCGGGCGTTGCGGCCTCGGGCTGCGCGGGTGACTCCACGGCGGCGCTCGCCTGGCCCTGGCCGACACGCTGGGCTTCAGCGGCGAACTGGACGTCAGCGCCGGGCTGGGTCTCAGCAGCGGGCTGAGCCTGGGCTGCGGGCTGGGCCTGGGGCGCGGGCTGGGCCGGGGTGGTGTGCTGGTCGTGGGTGGTGGGCTGGTCGTGGGTGGTGGGCTGGTGGTGGGGCTCGGTGATGGGCTGGGGCGTGGGCGGTGTGGCCGCGGCGGGCTGGGACGGTGCGGGGGTCTGCGGGGCAGGGCTCTGCTCGCGCCAGGCCACCGGGCGCTCCTGGGCGGGCGGCTCCTCGACGGCGGGCGGCGGTGAGGTGCGGGAGTCCGCGGGCGTGCCGGCAGGGGCGTAGATGGAGGAGTCGGCCTCGCGCCCGGCAGGACGGCCGGACCCGAAATCGGGCAGCCACGGCGAAGACCCGCCGTGGCGGGTCGAGGTGTCGCCGGGGCGGGCATAGCCGGTCTCGCGGGCGGGCGGCTCCGGCCGGTAGTGCTCGCCGGGGTCGGGCGTGTCGTAAGACACCTCTCTGGAGGTGTCAGGCTCACGTGGAGGCGCGCCGCGCTCGAACGGGGGCGCCGCCTCCGGGGCGCGGCCGTACGCCGTCTCCGGCGACCTGGGCGGCGGGTTGTAGCCGACCGCCGGCTCCTCCGGCTCGCGGCGCACCACCGACGGGAACGGCAGCGGGTCGGAGGCGAGCGGCGGCACCGGCTGCAGCTTGGCCACCCGCGGCGTGAACGGCGTCACCGTCGTGTCCTCCACGACGACGGGATCCGGGTCGAAGTCGGCCGACGACAGCCGCATGGCCTCGTCGTCATGGGGCGTCACGTGCCGCTTGCGCGGGTCGAACAGCCATTCGGCGTGGCGCGTGTGACCGTTCCACACGTAGCCGAGCTTGACGCGCCACAGCCCGTCGTCGCGCTTGGCGGAGTCCCAGTCGATCTCGTCGGTGGGCACGCCCCGCCTGGTCAGCCGCTCGGCGACGAGGTCGCCCAGGGTGGGCCCGGGCGCCGACTCACCCGGCATCCGGACGGCCACACGTTGCGCCTGCTGGGCGACGTACTCCCGCTCCTGCAGCACCGGACCCTCGAACCAGCGGACACGCTCGACCGGGATCCCGGCGGTCGCGGCTATCTCCTCCGCCGTCTCTCCGGCGCGGATGCGAGCCTGGATCTCCTTGGGGCGCAACGGACTCTCCACTTCGATCTCGTACTGGCCGAGACGGGAGAAGTTGCCGCGGACGGCAGCACGGAGCCGGTCGTCCACGGGAAGCGTGAAGCGCGTACCTCGCCCGGCAGTAGCCAGCACGAGATAGGTGCCGTCCTCACTCACCGCGACGAGTCGGAGCTCCTGCATGCGAGTCCCTTCGTCAGCGTCGCCATTCTTCCCCCGGACCCTTGAGTCTCTCGCGTGTGCCGGTTGCCTGCCAGCACCGTACCCGGCATGTCCGAACATCGCCTTCCTGGGATACTCCCGGGACGGTGTGACGCCGGTCACATTTGTCGAATCCATCCCTCTAGAGCCCGCCGTTGTGCAAGTGGAGGTTAGAGGCCCCTGACGGATTCTGACGAATCGCGGCGCGTGGTGTCGTGCACTTGAGCCAAGAGGCCAGAACGGATGGGGCGGCGCCAGGATGGCGCTCCAGGTATTGGGCGGCGACCCCGGCCAGATACGGGGAGTGAACGGAGAAGGCCTGAGCGCCGGGCACGGCCCGGCAGGCGCCGGAGGACGCCGCGCCGACCACGAAGACGCCCGACCGCACCAGCGACCGCGTGGCGGCGTCGAGCGCGGGGGAGTCGGACCCGTCGACGGCCAGGTTCGCGACGGAGGGGCCGTGGGCGTGCCTGCCGATCCAGTCCAGCCCGGCGAGCAGATCGGCCAGGGTGCCGTAGCCGGCGCAGCCGAGCACCCGTACCGAGGCGATCCGGGCCTTGGGCGCCATGACGTTGACGCGCCGCGCGGCCTCGGTGCCGTGGCCCGCGCAGTCGTGCCCGGTGCCGCCCGTGGCGTCGAAGGCGCGCCAGGCCCGGTCGCCGAGCTCGGCCCGGGCCGCGTCCAGGCCGCTGTCCACGACGTACACGGTGGCGCCGGCGCCGGTGGCCCAGCGGGAGCGCGGGCGGGATTTCCCGAGCGCCATGGGGCGGATCTCGCGGTCGGGCTCGACCGCGAGCACCCGCGGGTCCGACCGGAGCTCGGCCAGCTCGGCGGCGGTGAGGAAGGTGGCGAACCCGGGCAGTGCGGCGGTGTAATAGCGCCGCACCCGCCACCGCACCTCGCCGACGAGATCGCGGGCGGCGCCGCGGCTGCGTGCCGTGACGATGAAGGGCCGGGTCGGCTCGGTGGGGGCGGGCCGCAGGGCGAGTCCTGACGCGGGCGTCATGGCGAGAGGAACGGCGGTCGTGGCGGCGGTGGCCACGGCCGCGGCGAGGTACACGGAGGGCAGGCCGAGTCGTCGGGGCACGAGTTACGAGGATGCCCGCCACGAGGCCCGCGCGGATCCCAGGACACGTTTTCGAGCAAGCTCTTTACCTAACGATGCGTTAGCCGAGCACTAGATCCAGGTACTCATTGCCGAATAGGTGCCCCGGGTCGAGCCGGTCGCGCAGGGCCGTGAAGTCCGCGAAGCGGGGATAGACCTTGTTCAGGTAGGAAGCGTCCCTGGTGTGCAGCTTGCCCCAGTGCGGCCGCCCGTCCAGCCGCGTCATGACCTCCTCCACACCCTCGAAGTACGCGGGGTTCGGCGTCGGCCGGTAGATGTGGCACGCGATGTACGCCGACGACCGCCCGTACGCGGTGGACAGCCACGCGTCGCCGGGCGGCGTGACCCGCACCTCCACCGGGAACGTGATCTTCCAGTCCATCCGGTCGATCAGGTCCCTGGTCTCGCGCAGCGCCTGGCCGAGGCGTTCGCGCGGCACCGCGTACTCCATCTCGAGGAAGCGCACGTCCCGCCGCGCCGTGAAGACCTTGTACGACGCGTCCACCGACTCCGAGTCGCCGAGCGCCGCCGCGCTGACGGCGTTGATCCGCGGGATCAGGTCGGGGAAGCGGCCCCCGAGCGCGCAGGCCGCGCCGAAGACGGTGTTCTCCAGGAAGACGTTGTCCAGCCAGTGCCGCAACGCGCCCGGCGGCCGGGCCGGGCCCGGGCTGCGATTGTTGGTCTTGACCAGGCAGGCGTCGGTGTGCGGCAGCCAGAAGAAGTCGAGGTGCTCGTTCGCCGAGGTCAGCTCGTCGAGCGAGCCGAGCACCTCGCTGAGTGACAGCCTGCGCCGCCGGTTGTGCAGCAGGAACGCGGGCTCCACCCGGAGCGTCACGGCCGTCAGCACCCCGAGCGCCCCCAGCCCGACCCTGGCCGCGTCGAACAGGTCCTCGCCCGGCCCGGCCGTCGTCACCGAGCCGTCGGCCAGCACCAGCTCCAGCTCGGCGACCTGGTCGGCGAGGCCGCCGCTGTCGCGGCCGGTGCCGTGCGTGCCGGTCTGGATCGCTCCCGCGACGGTCTGCTCGGTGATGTCGCCCATGTTGGCCAGGGCCAGGCCGCGCTCGTCGAGCAGCTCGTTCAGCACGCGGAGCGGGGTGCCGGCCAGCACGGTCACGCGGTCGTCGCCCCATGACCTGATCCCGGTGAGCGCGCCGGGGCGCAGCATGACGCCGTCGGTGAGGGCCACCCCCGTGAAGGAGTGGCCCGTGCCCACCATGCGGACCCGCCGCCCGGAGGCGGCGGCGTCCCGCACGGCGCGTACGACGTCCTCGACCGAGGCCGGCGTACGCACCTCGGCAGGGGTGCCCGACTGGTTACGCGCCCAATTCGCGAACGTCATGAGCACCCCTCCAGAGCATCGTTCGGTTAGACGCGAACGATACTCACTTCTCCCAGCCGGCGGGAACCGGGAAGATGTCGCCGGGCTGCAGGTTCTGCTGCTTGACGATGTCGGACACCGTCACGAGGTGGTAGCCCTTCTTCTGGAGCGACTTGATGAGGGCCGGCATCGCGTCCACGGTCTGCTTCACCCAGTCGTGCATCAGGATGATGCCGTTGGGCTGCGCGACCTCCATGGTCTTCTTCTTGATGGCGTCGACGTTCTTGCTGGACCAGTCCTCGGAGCCGGCGGTCCACAGGATCATCGGCATGCCGAACTCCGTGGCGACGTCGGCGACCTGCAGGTCGGCCAGCCCGTACGGCGGACGCAGCAGCTTGGGCTCGACGCCCGAAGCCTTCTTGACCGCGTCCTGGGTCTTCTTGATCTCGTTCCTGATGGCGCCCGCGTCGGACTTGGTGAAGTCGGGGTGGCTGTAGCTGTGGTTGCCGACCTCGTGGCCCTCGGCCACCATGCGCTTGACGAACGCGGGGCGGCTCTTGACGTACTGGCCCTCGAGGAAGAACGTCGCCTTCGCGTCGTACTTCTTCAGTGTGTCGAGGAGCGTTCCCGCGTACTGGCCGGGCCCGTCGTCGAACGTCAGCGCGAGGCACTTGACCTGCTCGCAGTCGACCGGCGCGGCCTTCTTCGGCGCCTGTGCGAAGGCGGGCGCCGGGGCCAGGGTGACGCAGACAGCCGCGATAGCTAGAAGTGAACTGATTTGTCGGGACATAGGTAATGCTTCCAATGAGATGGGTGTTGCGAGGGATGTCCCGACCGTAGCGGATCAACTCTTGGCGGGTGAAGGAGCCCCGGGAAGTCTCAGCAAACCCGAACCTCCGATGCCCACGGCCGCGGCCAGGATCGCCGCGCCCCAGGAGAAGGCGTACGCGTTGGACGCGCCGAACATCTCGGTGAGCCGCCCGCCGGCCCACGCCCCGACCGCCACGCCGAACCCGATCGACGTCGAGATCCACGCCATGCCCTCGGTGAGCAGGGACGGAGGCACCAGCCGCTCGGTGAGCGAGAAGCCCGTGATGAGCGTCGGCGAGATGGCGAATCCGGCCAGGAACAGGGCCGGCGCCATGATCCGCGCGTCACCGATGAACATGATCGGTATGAGCCCCACCACGAACAGCGCGAGCGTCCGCACGAACCGCCCGCGCAGCGAGATCTTCCAGTCCCGCGACCCGAACCACAGCCCCGACACCATCGACCCGCCCGCGAACGCCGCCAGCAGGAACCCGGAGGCGCCCTTCACGCCGTGCTCCTCGGCGAAGGCCACCGTGATCAGGTCGACCGAGCCGAAAACGGCGCCCAGCGCCAGGTAGACGCACGCCAGCAGGGCGATGCCGGGGATCAGGATGGGAGTGCCCGCCACCGACTTGACCGGCTGCACGGGCGGCTGGGTGCGCCGCTGGGCCGCCAGCGCGAAGGTGCCGAGGAGCATGCAGACCAGGGCCACGACCAGCCCCGCGTACGGGTTCACGGCGGTGGCCAGCACCGTGACCAGCGCGGGCCCGGTGACGAAGATGACCTCGTCCACCACCGACTCGAAGGCGAACGCGGTGTGCAGCCTGCCCGACCCGCCGTGGATGACCGACCAGCGGGCCCGCACCATCGAGCCCAGCGACAGCGAGGTGCCGCCCACGAGCAGGCCCGAGGCGTACAGCGTCCAGTCGGGCAGCCCGAACCCGGCGCACAGCATCAGGGCGACCAGCGCGAGCGCGTTGACGACGGCGAACGGCGGGATCACCCGGCCCTGCCCGAACCTGTCCACGAGGCGGCCCGACATGGGGGCGGCCACGGCGAAGGCCAGGTTGGTCATGGCGGCGACGCCGCCGGCGGTGGCGTACGACGAGGTGAGCGCGGAGACCAGCAGCACGACCCCGATGCCGAGCATGGACATCGGCATGCGGCCGATGAATCCCGCCAGGACGAACCCCTTGACGCCGGGCCCGTCGAACAATCCTCGGTAAGGCCCGACCACGCCGTTTCCCCCTTACTTGAGCCAAGTAACCATGGCGCACCGTATGTCCGTATGGCAAGTGATTTAGCGGCCGAGTGGGTTAACGTGTCCCGAGTGTCCGGTCTTCCCTCGTTCCGCGCGGTCATCCTCATGGTCGCCGCCGTGCTCGTGGTCACGGCCGCGGCCGGCGGAGTCGTCGTGATCCTGGGCGACGACCTGGTCAAAACCGCGAACGAGCCGGTGCGCAGGAAGCCCACGCAGCGGCCGCAGCAGCCCTCGCCGCGCCTCGACCAGCTCGTGCCCACGGCCGCGCCGGTCAAGGACTTCGGCCAGGGCGGCGCCGGGGTGACCGCGACGCCGCCGCGCGTGCTGGCCATCGCCGCGGGCACGGTCCCCAAGAGCACGAGGTTCGCGCTCAGCGGGCTGAAGTACGTGCAGAAGGTGGCCGTGGTGGACGCGGGCGCGGTCAAGGTGGCCGGCACCGGCCTGAACCTGCTGGCCGTCGATCCCGCCGACTTCCGCTCCTGGACGCCGCAGCCCGTCGCCGACCAGCCCGCCGTGTGGAGCGCGCTGGCCAGGGGCGAGCTGGTGGCCGACGCGGGCGCGATGCGCAAGTTCGGGATGATCCTGGGCGGCATGTACCAGGTGGACGGCGGTCCCCGGCTGCGCGTGGCGGCCTCGGCCACGCTCGGGCTCATGGGCGTGGACGGGCTGGTGAGCGCGGACCTGGGCAGGTCGCTGGGGTTCGCGCCGGGGGTCGCGGTGCTGCTGCACGGCAAGGCCGGCAAGATCAGCGAGGCGGGGGTGCGCAAGGTGCTCGGCAAGGGCTCGCAGGTCGTCATGCTGGACGCGGCGCACCGTACGCCGAAGCAGCAGAAGCCCCAGACGACGGTGAACGTGGGCCGCCCGGGCAGCTACCTGGACCTGTACAAGGCGGCGGCCACCCGCTGCCCGGGGCTGTCGTGGACGGTGCTGGCGGCGATCGGGCAGGTGGAGAGCAGCCACGGCCGCAACAACGGCCCGTCCAGCGCGGGCGCGCTCGGGCCCATGCAGTTCATGCCCGCCACCTGGAAGCACTACGGCGTGGACGGCGACGGGGACGGCAAGTCCGACATCTGGAGCCCGTACGACGCGGTGCCCGGCGCCGCCAACTACCTGTGTGCCAACGGCGCCGGCCAGGGCGGCGAGAAGCTACGCAAGGCGATCTGGTTCTACAACCACTCGTGGGACTACGTGAACAAGGTCATGGGGATCGCCCAGGCCTACGCCCGCACCTACGCCTGAGGGCGCCTGCGGGGAGCTGGGCAGCAGGTGAGCGCGCAGGGGACGGGCTCGGGCTCGTCCATCAGTTCGCGCACCATCTGGACGAAGCGCGGGTGCGTGCCGGCGGTCGCCGCCCGCTCCATGGGCAGCCCCAGCTCGGCGGCCACCTGCCTGGCCTCGGTGTCGAGGTCGTAGACGACCTCCATGTGGTCGGAGACGAACCCGATCGGCACCAGCACGACCGAACCGGCGTCCGTCTTGCGCAGGAAGTCGCAGACGTCCGGCTCCAGCCACGGCACCTGCGGCGGGCCGCTGCGCGACTGCCACACCAGGTCCCACGGCTGCGTGCGGCCGAGCGCCTGGCTGACCAGCTCGGCGCTCCTGCGGAGCTGCGCCTCGTACAGGCCGCCCGAGGGGCCCGCGGTCTCGGCCATGGAGACGGGGATGCTGTGGGCGGTGAACACCAGCCTGGCGTCGTCGCGGCCGAGCCGTTCGAGCGCGGCCCGCGTGTGGTCGGCCATCGCGGCCACGAACCCCGGGTGGTCGCCGAAGTGGCGCATCTTGACCAGCTCGGGGCCGTCCTCGACGGAGATCCTGGCGATGTCCTCGTAGTACTGGCGGCAGCTCGAGTAGCCCGCGAACGCCGAGGTCGCGAACACGGCCGCCTTCCTGATCCCGTCGGCCTTCATCTGACGGACGGTGTCCTCGCCGAACGGGTGCCAGTTGCGGTTGCCCCAGTAGACGGGCACGCCGGCGATCGGCCGCAGCGCCTCGACCAGGTCGCGGTTCTGCCGGTTGATCGGGCTGACCCCGCCGAAGCCCTGGTAGTGCTCGGCCACCTCGAGCAGCCGCTCGCGCGGCACCCCCCTGCCGCGCACGACGTTCTCCAGGAACGGCAGCACGTCCTCGGGCCCCTCGGGCCCGCCGAACGACAGGACCAGCAACGCGTCGTAAGTTCCCACGTGACCACAGTATTGGGGTATGCGGGCGGTCTATGCTGCGAGGTAGGTTCGGTGGAGTGAGCGCATTCAATGACATACGCGACTACGTGGCCATCCCCCGGGTTCTCTCGCTGAAGCTCTCCCCCGACGGCTCCAGGTTGATCTCCACAGTCCAGTCACTCAACCCCGACGGCAAGTCTTACGGCACCGCGCTCTGGGCGATTCCGGTCGACGGCGAGCCCTACCGGCTGACCCGCTCGGCCAAGGGCGAGTCGGCCGCGGTCTTCACGGCCGCGGGCGACGTGCTGTTCACCTCCGCCCGCCCCGACCCCACCGTCAAGGACTCCTCCGACGAGGTGCCCGCGCTCTGGTTGCTGCCCCGCGCGGGCGGTGAGGCCCGCCAGGTGGTCACCCGCCCCGGCGGCATCGGCGCGGTGCGTACGGCCGCCGACGTCGTGGTGTTCTCCGCCGACGTGCTCGACGGCGAGGAGGCGGCCGACGAGGACAGGCGCAAGGCCCGCAAGGACGCCGGGATCAGCGCCATCCTGCACGAGGGCTACCCGATCCGCTTCTGGGACCACGACCTCGGCCCGGGCCGCACCAGGCTGTTCGCCGCCAGGCTCGGCGGCGACCGCCTGGAGGACGTGCGCGAGCTGACCCCCGACGCGGGGGAGGGGCTGCGGGACGCCTCGTTCGAGCTGAGCCCGGACGGCGCCACGGTGTTCACGACCTGGCGCACGTACCTGCCGAAGGGTGAGAGCCGTACCGACCTGGTGGCCATCGACGTGGCCTCGGGCGAGCGGCGCACGGTGCTCACCGAGGACGGCTTCGACTTCACGGGCCCGCTCGCGATCTCGCCCGACGGCTCCAGGGTGGCCTGCGCCCGCGACCGGTTCACCGGGCTGGAGGTCTCGGCGCGCAGCGAGCTGTGGATCGCCGACGTGGCCACCGGCGAGGGCCGCGCCTACGCGCCCGACCTGTTCCCCGCGGACATCGAGTGGGCGCCGGACTCCTCGGCCGTCTACATCGTGGCCGACCACCAGGGCCGCCGCCCGGTCTTCCGCGTCCCGCTGGACGGGGAGAGCACCAGGCTCACCCTGGACGACGCCGCGTACACCGGGCTCAACGTCTCCTCCGACGGCGGCTCCGTCTACGCGCTGCGCAGCGGCATCGCCCTCGCCCCCGGCCCGGCCAGGATCGACGTGGCCGGCGGCGAGATCGTCGACCTGCCCTCGCCCGGGCCGCGCCCCGAGGCGCCGGGCACGCTGACCGAGATCTCCGCCACCGCCGACGACGGCGCCACGATCCGCGGCTGGCTCGCGCTGCCCGAAGGCGCCTCGGCCGACGAGCCGGCGCCGTTCGTGCTGTGGATCCACGGCGGCCCGGTCGCCTCGTGGAACGACTGGCAGTGGCGCTGGCAGGTGTGGCTCATGACCCAGCGCGGGTACGCCGTGCTCATGCCGGACCCGTGCCTGTCCACCGGCTACGGGCAGGAGATGATCGACCGCGGCTGGGGCAACTGGGGCCCGCGCACCCAGGCCGACCTCGACGCGATCGTCGACGTGGCCCTGGCCAGGGACGACATCGACAGCGAGCGCATCGGCGCGATGGGCGGCTCGTACGGCGGCTACATGGCCAACTGGCTCGCCGGCCACAGCGACCGCTACAAGGCCATCGTCACCCACGCGGCACTGTGGAACCTCGACCAGTTCGCCGGCACCACCGACGCCGCCATGTACTGGCAGCGCGAGATGGGCGAGCCCGGCGGCGAGCGGTACCAGCTCCTGTCGCCGCACAACTCGCTCGACAAGATCACCACGCCGCTCCTCGTCATCCACGGCGACAAGGACTACCGCGTGCCGATCGGCGAGGGCCTGCGGCTCTGGTGGGACCTGCGGCGCAGCGAGGTCGAGTCGAAGTTCCTGTACTTCCCCGACGAGAACCACTGGATCCTCAAGCCGGGCAACATCGTCGCCTGGTACGAGACCGTCTTCGCCTTCCTCGCCCAGCACGTGCTCGGCGAGGAGTGGAAGCGTCCGGACTCGGTGGCCTGATGACGGATTTCCTGAGACTGGCCGAGGACATCGCGCGCGAGGCGGGCGACATGCTGCTCGCCAAGCGGCCCACGATGTCCGAGGAGATCGAGACCAAGTCCAGCCCCACCGACGTGGTCACCGCGCTGGACAAGGCGTCGGAGGAGCTCATCCGCGAGCGCATCCTGGCCGCCAGGCCCGGCGACAGGATCCTCGGTGAGGAGGGCGGGGAGAAGCCCGGCGACTCGGACGTGCGCTGGGTCGTCGACCCGATCGACGGCACCGTCAACTTCCTGTACGGCCTGCCGGAGTGGGCGGTGTCGATCGCCGTCGAGGTGAACGGCCAGGTCGTGGCCGGGGTCGTCAACCTGCCGGCGCGCGGCGAGGTCTACACCGCGGCGGTCGGCGAGGGCGCCTGGCTCGGCGCGGAGCGGCTGCGCTGCAACACGGGCGTGCCGCTCGCGCAGGCGCTGGTGGCGACCGGGTTCGGCTACGCGGTGAGCAGGCGCGCGGTCCAGGGCCAGGTGGTCGCGGAGGTGCTGCCCCGGGTGCGGGACATCAGGCGCGGCGGCTCGTGCGCGATCGACCTGTGCTCGCTCGCGGCGGGCCGCGTGGACGCCTACTACGAGCGCGGCATCAACCCGTGGGACTACGGCGCGGCCGGCCTGGTGGCGACCGAGTCGGGAGCCAGGCTCGAAGGCCTGCACGGCAGGCCGGTGAGCCCGGAGTTCGCGCTCTGCGCGGCGCCGGGGCTCTTCGAGGAGCTGCACGACCTGCTGGCGGCGCCACTCGGATACCCCGTTGCGCATAGAAGCGAGCAAGAACTCTTTGTCCTCGGCCTCCTCGTGCGGGATACCCCGCCGCCCCTCC